>NZ_BAABIC010000011.1:184927-233299 GCF_039542425.1 Pseudonocardia yuanmonensis | reverse complement strand
GGAGTCGTCCAGGGCCCTCGTCGGCGCCTTGTGCCAGTCGAGCGCCTCCGCCGCCCGCAACCAGAACCCCTCCCGGTCCTCCACGCTGGCCCGGAAAACGTCCTCGTACGCGCCCACACCGGCCTCCCGATCCCGAACGTCCTCGCCACTTCCGGTCCCTGACCCTAGGCCGAACCGGCCTCGCGCGGGGCGGTGAACTGCCCCTTCGGTGAGGCGACGGACCGTCATGAGTGGTCGACGTAACGTCACCACTCGGATGGCCGATAGGCCGAGCGGCGAGCGGAATCGTTCGTTCGGGTGAGGAGATCGGCCCGCCGGCACGCCCCGGTCGGGTGATCCGTGGTGGGCGAAGGGGTGTAGGTGGACGCACGGCACCGGTTCCGGGGAGGCCGGGGACTCGCGGCGGGCCTGGTGGCGGCCGCGGCCGTGCTCGGCGTCGCCGTCGCGCTGCTGCCGCTCGCGTCGGCCGGCGCATCGGGCGCCGAGGACGCCGGCGGACCGGTGCCGTGCGGCTCCGCGTGGGTGGCGGCCTGGCGGACCAGCCCGCAGGCCGGGCAGCGCGCCGACCTGAGCGGACGCACCCTGCGCATGGTCGTGCGGCCCCAGGCGACCGGCTCCGAGCTGCGGATCCGGGTCTCCAACCGGTTCGGCACGCGGCCCCTGCGGATCGACGCCGTGTCCGCGGCGGAGGCGGGCTCCGGCGCCGCGCTCGTGCCCGGCACCGTGCGGCCGGTCCTCTTCGCGGGCGCACCCGCAATCGTCGTGCCGCCCGGGCAGGAGCTCGCCAGCGACCCGCTGGCCTTCGTCACCCAGCGCGGCACCCCGCTCGCGGTCAGCCTGTACCTGCCGGCGGAGCCGGACCGGGTCGCCGTGCACCCGGTCGCACTGCAGACCTCGTACGTGTCCGGGCCGGGCGACGTCGCCGACTCGGTCGACCCCGCCCCGTTCACCCGGGCGGTCTCCTCGTGGTTCGTGCTCACCGGGGTGGACGTGCTGGCCCCGCGGGCGGAGAACGCCGTGATCCTGGTCGGGGACTCGATCACCGACGGCGTCGGCAGCGACCCCGACCGGGACGACCGCTGGTCCGACGCGCTGGCCGGCCGGCTGACCGGCGGGCTCGCCATGCCCGTGCTCAACGCCGGGATCTCGGCGAACCAGCTGCTCGGCGGCGGGACGGGGGAGGCTCCGGCGGCCAGGTACGCGACGGACGTCGGCGCGGTGCCCGGCACCGCGGACGTCGTCCTGCACATCGGGACCAACGACCTCGCCGCCGGCCGGGACGCCGGGGAGATCGTCACGGGGCTCGTCGCCTACGCCGATCGGGTCCGTGCCGACGGGCGACGGATCTTCCTCACCACGATCACGCCCTCGGCGACCGGCGCGCACGGCACGCCGTTCGCCGTGGTGCAGCGGGAGGCGGTGAACCGGTGGATCCGCACGGAGGGGCCGGCGCACGCGGACGGGGTCTTCGACTTCGCGGCCGCGGTGGCCGACCCCGCCGATCCCGGCCGGCTCGCCCCGGCCTTCGACTCCGGCGACGGCCTGCACCTCTCGGCGGCCGGGTACCGGGCGCTGGCCGGGGCCGTCGACCCGATGCGGCTCACGGGAAGCCCCTGCCTGGCCGAGGGCGATGCAGCGAAGGTGCTGGTCTCGGCGCCGCGCTGAGTCGCCGCGGGCTCAGCGCCGACGGCGGAGGCGGAGCTGGGCCCGCCGGCCCGCCTCGGCCGCGGTGACCGGCATCGGCCCCGTCGGGGCGTCCTCCTGCTCCAGGCGTTCGAGCACCCACTCCGTGGCCAGCGCGCCGGGGGAGGTCCCGCGCTCCTCGGCCACCCTGCGGAGCTGCTCGATGCGCAGCGCGGGCAGCCGGAGCTGGAAGACCTGCGCGGAGCCGAAGCGACCCGTGGTCTCGGTGGCGCCCGGCGTCGCGTCGCGCGAGAGGGCGGCGAGGTAGGAGTCGAGCTCGGGGTCGTGCTGCCCGAGTTCGGGCTCCGCGGCCCTGCGGGCGGGCGCGCCGTGGCGCGACGGGCGTCGTTCCCGGAAGCCGGCCATGCCGGGAGGGTAACGGCGGGCCGTCACCCGGACGCACGAACGGCACCCCTTTCCGGGGTGCCGTCGCGACGGGCGGGCTCAGGCCAGTGAGTAGCCGGCCTCGACGACCGCCGCCTCGATCTCCGCGCGGCCGACCTCCCGGTCGGCGGTGACCGTGACGGCGCCGCTGGCCAGGTCGACCTCGACCGAGCGGACGCCGGCGACCTCGCCGACCTCCTCCTGCACCGAGCTGGTGCAGTGCCCGCAGGTCATGCCGACGACCGTGACGGTGGTGCGGAACGGGGTCTCGACGCTCATGGGGGAGCCTCCCGGGTGCGGGTGATCAGAACCGTGGTCAGGACTTGACGAGCCGGGCGATGGCGTCGGCGGCTTCCTTCACCTTCGCCGCGCCCTCCTCGGGGTCGTTGCGGGCCGCGTCGACGACGCACCCCGCCATGTGCTCGGAGAGCAGCTCGAGAGCGAAGGACTGCAGCGCGCGGGTGGCCGCGGAGACCTGGGTGAGCACGTCGATGCAGTACACGTCGTCGTCCACCATGCGCTGCAGGCCGCGGATCTGGCCCTCGATGCGCCGCAGCCGGCGCAGATGGGCCTCGCGGGCGTCGGAGTAACCGGGCATCGCGTTCCTCCTCGGGTCGCCCGTGTGTCGCTCTCGGGGGCGAGTATACCCCGAGGGGGTACGTGGGTCCGGCGGGTGCGGGTGTTCGCACCGTGGCGATGGTGTGACGCACCGTCGCCGTCCTCACCCGGGAAGGGGCATGCGGGGCGGGTCTCGGATGGGTAACGTTCCGGCCACGGCCACGGGGGTGGCCGCAGGGTGTGCGCCGGTCACGGGACGCGGCGCCGGTCGGGGGATCGGCGGTCGTGCGTCCCGCCGTGCCCGTCTCCGCCCTGGGGCGCCCCGGGCCGCCAGGGGTCGCGACCGAAGGGGAGACGTCGTTGAGCGGGATCGACAGCGTGAGGGGCAGTTCCGTCGGTGGGGTCGCGAACGGGGTCGCCGGTGGCGGTGAGGACCGGGCGTCCGGGGCGATCCCGGGCCCACGCAGCGCGGCCGACGCCTACCGGGTCTCGGACGACGAGGTGCACCGCGCTCGGCTCGTGGTCGCGGAGAACTCGCAGGACCCGGACGACCTCCGGCTGCTGCTCGACATGCTCGGCCTGGTCTCCGCCAACCCGGACCTGCCGCCGCCGGTCTGCCGCTGAAGGTGTACCGCAGGTCACACTGGGCCCCGACCGGGCCGAACCGGCCCGATCGGGGCCTCCGCATGGCGTCTGACCTGCGGGAACGCGGTAGGTGGGGGGCGATTTGGGGCGGCGTGAGGGCGTGTCATATGCTTTCCTCGCTCCCAACGGACAGCCGTTGGAGGTCGAGGAACACCAGCGGTGATCCGAGCCCCCATCGTCTAGCGGCCTAGGACTCCGCCCTTTCAAGGCGGCAGCGCGGGTTCGAATCCCGTTGGGGGTACGGTAAGTCCATAAGCAAGGCCCAGTGGCGCAGTTGGTTAGCGCGTCGCCCTGTCACGGCGAAGGTCGCGGGTTCGAGTCCCGTCTGGGTCGCTCCACTCTCTCGGTTCTCCGGAGCCAGGGCCAGGTAGCTCAGTTGGTACGAGCGTCCGCCTGAAAAGCGGAAGGTCGGCGGTTCGACCCCGCCCCTGGCCACACCTTCTCACCAGGCGCTTCTCCCAGCCTGGCTCTCCCCGGAACGCTCGGGTGTCGCACCGGGATCCTCCGACTCGCGCCGGGTGAGCACCAACGGGGCATCCTCGGTGATCGCGACCGTGTGCTCGGAGTGGGCCGTGCGCGAGCCGTCGGCGGACCGGATGGTCCACCCGTCGGCGTCGTGGACGATCTGGTCGGTCGTCCGGGCGAACCAGGGTTCGAGCGCGAGGGTCAGTCCCGGGCGGAGCTTCAGGCCGCGGCCTGCCCGGCCCCTGTTGGGGACGTGGGGGTCCTCGTGCATCGTGCGGCCGATGCCGTGACCACCGAACTCGTCGTTGACCGGGTAGCCGTGGTCCTGGGCCACCGCCCAGATGGCCGCCGAGATGTCGCCCAGCCGGTTGCCCGGGCGCGCCATCCCGATCGCCGCCTCCAAGGCCTCCTCGGTGGCGCGGACGATCCGCAGGTCCTCCTCGGCGGCGGTGCCGACGACGACCGTGCGCGCCGAGTCGGCCACCCAGCCGTCGATGCCGACGGCGATGTCCGCGGTGAGCACGTCGCCGTCGCGCAGCGTGTAGTCGTGGGGGAGGCCGTGCAGGACGGCGTCGTTGACCGCCAGACAGATGACGTTGCGGAACGGGCCGCGCCCGAAGGACGGGGCGTAGTCCCAGTAGCACGACTCCGCCCCACGCCGTTCGATCATGCCGCGCACGTGGTGCTCGAGGTCCAGGAGATTGACGCCCACGTCGGCGAGCCGGCCGACCTCGGTGAGCACCTCGGCGACGAAACGCCCGGCCACGTGCATGCGTTCGATCTCCGCAGGCGTCTTCAGTTCGATCACGACTACCTCGCGTCCCAGGTCGGTATAGTTATACCGGAACCCTAGCACGCGTCGGTATAGTAATACCGTTCCGATCTTGAGGACGTGCCGCTCGGCCCGGCTCGTCCCGAGACGCTCAGGGCGAGCGGCGGGACATCCACGGTTCAGAAGGCCGACGGGCCACTGCGTCTCCAGGTCGAAACCACTGGACGGCCCTTACACCCCCGTCCGGCGTCCGTGCTCTGCGCCCGGTCATTCGGTGCGGGTGAGGCGGAGGTGCGGAGCCTCCACTGGGGTCGTCCGCCTGAGTCCCCTCGTGTGACGCCCGACCGCCGGAGATGTCCGATGTCCCTGCCCACCGAGCCCACCTCGCGCACCGCCGACGCCGGAGCGGTGCCCGCGCAGCGCACCGCGCCCGAGGCCGATCGGACGGTCGTGCGCCCGTTCGAGGTCCACGTCCCGGAGGAGCAGCTCGCGGAGCTCCGCCGCCGCCTCGGCGCCGTGCGCCTGCCCGCCCGGGAGCTCGTCACGGATCGCTCCCAGGGCGTGCAGTTGGTGACGGTCCAGGAGCTCGCCCGCTACTGGGCGACCGAGTACGACTGGCGCGCCTGCGAGGCGAAGCTCAACGCGCTGCCGCAGTTCACCACCGAGATCGACGGGGTGGACATCCACTTCGTCCACGTGAGGTCGCCGCACCAGGACGCGTTGCCGCTGATCATGACGCACGGCTGGCCCGGCTCGGTCGTCGAGCTGCTGGGCACCGTCGGCCCGCTGACCGACCCCACCGCGCACGGCGGCACCGCCGAGGACGCCTTCCACCTGGTGCTGCCGTCCCTGCCCGGCTACGGCTTCTCGGGTGAGCCGGCCGAGCTCGGCTGGGACTCCGACCGCATCGCCCGCGCCTGGGCCGAGTTGATGGACCGCCTCGGCTACCCGCGCTACGTCGCCCAGGGCGGCGACGTGGGCGCCTCCGTCACGGACGCCATGGGTCGCCAGGCGCCCGACGGGCTGCTCGGCATCCACGTCAACCTGCTCGCCGGGGCGCTCGGGCTCAAGGACCAGCTGCCGGCTGAGTCCGAGCAGGAACGTGCCGCGCACCAGGCGCTCACCACCTTCACGACGGACGGCTTCGGCTACTTCCTCGAGCAGTCCACCCGGCCGCAGACGATCGGCTACTCCCTGCTGGACTCGCCCGTCGGGCTGGCGGCCTGGTTGATCGACCACGACACGGACAGCTACTACAAGATCTCCAGCGCCTTCGTGGACGGGAAACCCGCCGGCAGCCTCGGCCGGGACACCCTCCTCGACAACATCACGCTGTACTGGCTGACCGGTACCGGAGCCTCGGCCGCCCGGTGGTACTGGGAGTTCGGACGGGTCCGGGCCGCGGCCGCCGCGGCGGGCCAGGCTCCTCCGCCGGTCGCGGTCCCGGTCGGCTTCACGACCTTCCCGGGCGAGATCTGGGCCGCCCCGCGCAGCTGGGTCGAGACGGTCTATCCCGGCCTCGGCTACTTCAACGAGGTCGACCGGGGCGGGCACTTCGCCGCCTGGGAGGAACCCGAGCTGTTCGCGGCCGAGATGCGGGCGGCGTTCGGGCCGCTCCGCTAACCGACGCCGGCCGACGCGACCCCCGGGTCGCGCACCCACCGCCCGGAAGGCCGTGCCACCAGGCCCCAGTGCGGCGTGACGAATCACGCCGCCGGGGGCCTTCGGTGTTCTCAGGCGGACCGGGCGAGGCGGAAGCCCAGGTCGTCGATCCTCAGGGTCGGGTGGCTCTTGCGGCGGCAGGAGGCGCGGCAGGCGCGGGGCGGGTCGAACCAGCCCCCGCCCCGGAACACGCGGTAGGGGCCGTAGACCTCGGTGTCGAAGCGGTCCCAGGTCCACTCCCAGACGTTGCCGATCATGTCGTGCAGGCCCCACGCGTTCGGCGCGCGCGTGCCGACCCCGTGCGGGTGCCCGCCGGAGTTCCCGCGGTACCAGGCGATGTCGTCGAGTTCGCCCGGCCGCACGTCCGCACTGCCCGCCCGGCAGGCGAACTCCCACTCGGCCTCGGTGGGCAGGCGGTAGCCGGTGGCCGACCTGTCCCACTCGACGTCGAGCCCGTCCGGATCGGCGCCGAGGGTGTAGCAGGGTTGGAGACCCTCCGCGGCCGACCGGGCGTTGCAGAAACGCAGCGCGTCGAACCACGAGACCTCGGTGACCGGCAGCCGGCCGTCGCCGCCGCGGTACTCCCCGACGGTCACCGGGACGGGCGCGAGCCGGAACGCGGGCACCTCCACCTGCCAGGTCCTGCGGGTGCCCTCGTCGCGCAGCGCGATCCGGCCGGCGGGGACCGCGAGCAGGGGAGGCGCCGAGCGCGTTGACGCCGTCATGCGCCCAGTCTGCCCGGCCGGGTCCAGCGCGTCCGCCGGTTTCCGCCGGAGTCTCAATCCGCATTCGCTGACACGGTGGAAGGCATGAACATCGACGAGCTGCCCCGGCACATCCTCACCAGCTGCCCCGGCGCTGCCCTGCTCGAGGCCGCCGGCGACCTGTTCTTCGTGCACGACCCCCTCGGCGACCTGCCCGACGAGCGGAAGCAACCCTTCGCCACCATCGTGACCGGCGACCGCTACGACAGCGTCTCGCACCTCGACCGGCCCGGCGTCTTCCGGCTCAACCTCGGGGTGTCGAAGGCGCGCCACGCACGGCTGGCGCTCGGCGACGACCTCACCGCCCTCGACGTGTTCCTGCCGCACCCGATCTACGCCGCGCAGCACTGGATCTGCGTGCTCAACCCGGGCCTGCGGACCACCGGCCTGCTCGACGAGCTCGTGGCCGAGGCCCACGGGCTGGCGCGGCGGAAGGTCGAGAACTGGCGGGCCCGTCACGCGGCGTCCGGGGGGCCGAGTTCCCCCGCGTCTACGCCCGGGGGAGTAGGCGGGGGCCCCGACCAGCAACGGGAGCGGTACCGCAGGTGCCCGCGCCGGTGCGATTCGCCCGGGCCCTCGCGCTGCGACCCTCGGGGCAGCCGTCGAGGAGGGGACATGACGACCGTGACCGCCCGCCCGCGCGCCGTGCGGGACCCGATCCGCCTGCCCGTGCCCCGGGCGGCGCGCCTCGCCGTGCTCGTGGTGCACATCGTGGCGACGGCGGCGTGGATCGGGCTCGACGTCGCCCTCGCCGTCCTGGTGTTCGTGCCGATGCTCGACGCCTCCTGGACCGCGGCCTGCCACCAGGTGCTGCCGCTGCTGTTCTGGCCGCTGCTCACGGTCGCGTTGCTGAGCCTGGTCAGTGGGTCCACGCTCGGGCTCGTGACCCGGTGGGGGCTGGTCCGGCACTGGTGGGTGGCGCTCAAGCTGGTGATGAACCTGCTGCTCGTGACCCTGATCGTGGTGCTGCTGCGGCCGGGGCTGGAGGACGCGGGACGACAGGGGCGGGCGCTCGCCGCGGGGGTGCCCGACGCGGTGGAGGTCCCGCGGCTGTTCATGCCGCCCTCCGTCTCGGTCGCCCTGCTCGTGGTGGCCACGGTGCTGTCGGTGTGGAAGCCGCGGGGGCGTGTCCGGCGCGCCCGTTAGCCGACGTGTCGGATCCGCGGCCAGAGCGTGGTCCAGCTCGCGACCGGGTCCCGGCACACCCACACGGTCCGGCCCTGCTCCTGATTGTCGAGCCCGATGCCGTTGTCGATCACCGCAGCGGGCTCGACCGACCCGAACCACTGCCGCAGGACCTCGGGTCCGTACCCGATGACGACGGAGGTGTCCGCCGAGTCCGGGGGGACGCCCCAGTCGGCGTAGGAGTTGTGGCCGCTGACGACGGGGACTCCCGGTGCGAACCGCTGTACCGCCCCCGCCTCGCCGTAGTTGCGCGTCAGCACGACAGCGCCCGCGGGCTGCGCGGCGACCACCCCGGCGACCGTCCCGGCGAGCTCGGGCCACCCGACCGTCTCGCCGACGTCCGGCACCATCGCCGTGACCGGGGTGTCCCGCAGCGCCGCGACGGGAACGACGGGCAGCATCAGCGTGGCGTTGGTCAGCGCGCTCAGGACCAGGGCCGCGCCGAGGAGGCCGGCCCGTCCGTGCCCGGCCCGGGCCCAGCGCAGGACCGGCGCCGCCCCCGCCGCCAGCAGCACGGGGTAGAGGCCGCAGAGGTAGTAGGGCTTGCCGCCGGTGACCATGAACAGCACCGCCAGGACGGCGTAGGCGACGGGGAAGAGCCGGTACGTGCGGCTGCGCCAGAGCGCCACCAGCCCGGCGACCCACACCGGCACCAGCAGCGGGGAGACCAGCACCACCTGGAAGGGGACGACGAGCCACCAGGGCTCGCTGGAGGTGGACCCGCCCGCCGCGATCGCGCCGGAGAGCTCCAGCTGCGGCCAGCCGTGCACCGCCTGCCACGCGAGGTACGGGGTCCACAGCGCGAGGGCGAGCAGGCCCGCGCCCCAGAACCACGGATCGCGCAGCGGCTGCCGCGGCCCCGCGACCACCAGCCCGACGAGGAGCCCGAGCAGCAGGAACGCCACGAGCGGCTTGTTCTGCAGCCCGATCCCCGCGGCGAGCCCGACGAGTAGCCACGGCGGGCCGCCCGTGCCCAGCGCCCGCACCGCGAGCCAGGCGACGACGGCCCACACCAGCAGGTCGAACGTGGTAGTGGAGAGCAGGTGGCCGGTCTGCAGCACGATCGCCGACACCGCCGTGCAGCCCGCGGCGAGGGCCTGCGCGCCGCGTCCGCCGCCGAACTCGCGGGCGAGCAGGGCCGTGACCACCACGAGCAGACCCATGAACAACGCGGGCAGCACCCGCAGAACGACCAGCGAGTCCCCGGCGAGGGCCGTGGCCAGCCGGGCGAGCAGCGGCGTGAGCGGGCCCTGGTCCACGTAGCCCCAGGCGGGGTGCCGGCCGGCGGCGAGGAAGTAGAGCTCGTCCCGGTGGTAACCGTAACCGCCCGCCGCCACCAGCAGGACCACGACGAGCAGCGCGGCGATCACCGGTACGGAGCGGCGGGCGAACGGCGGGCGACCCGTTGTGTCCCCGGTCGCACGCGGTGACTGCCTTTCGCTCACCCCGCGCACCTCTGCCCGGCCGAATCGCCCGATTCCGGGTCCGCGAGGTGTGCCCGATCGTGGGGCGCCCGTTCCCGGGTCGGGGACGGTGCGTCACCAAGAGTGACACCGCAAAAGGATATGCGGCTGAACGAGTCATGATTCACTGCAAAGAGTGACGACGTTCGGATGGAAGAGATTGACATCGGAGGGCATCCGTGCCCGAAGAGACCAGTATCCTGACGCAAAGTAATGCCGTACACACGATAGTGGTAGACGGCTCGGTAGTTCGGTCGTGGTGCGGATAGCTTTTCCGTCATCAGCGGGGCTCCCCAAGTCACACGCTGAAACACGATGGGTCCATGAACCGGATCCCCGTACGTAACAGGAGAAGCACTGTGCTGAAGAAGGCTGGGATCGTCACCGTCGGCGTCGCTGCGAGCCTCGTTGCGGTGTCCCCGCTCGCGTTCGCCGGTGACAAGGGCCACGGCCACCACGAGGCCGACAACGACGTCAAGAACATCGGTCTGATCAGCGACGGCGGCTCGTCCGCCAACGGCCTGATCGCCGTGAACGCCCTGAACGACGCCGAGGTCCTCAAGAACGTCAACGTCTGCGGCGTGGACGTCGACGCGGCGCTCAGCGTCCTGGGCATCCTGGGCGGCCAGGCCGTCAACGACGCCGCCCCGCAGAGCACCTCCTGCGACGCCGGCGACGTCCAGGGCATCTGGCAGAAGTGACGCACTGAGCTCGGCGTCCCACCGGGGATGACGCACCGGACCCGATCTCGGGTCCGGTGCGTCCCTGCGTTCTCGGCCCTTTCCCATCGCGTTCCCCGCACTTTCTCGTCGAGATCGCGGAAACGACGGGAAACGGTCAGGAACCGGGCGGGAGTTCCATCGGCAGCCCGAAGAACTCGAACAGCTTGGCGTCGAGGAACGTACTGATCCCGGCGATCCGGTCGCCCTCGATACGTAGCACCTGCAGGCCCCACGGCCGGTGCACCCCGTCCGGGTGCAGCCGGTACTGCCCGAACGCCGGAGCGCCGTTGGCGAAGGTGGGCAGCATGCGCGAGCCGCGGCACTCCGCACCGGGGCCCAGCATCCAGGCGAGGATGTCGTCCCGGCCCTTGAGCCAGAGCTCGAGCGGCGGCATGTTCTGCTCGGCGTCCTCGTGCAGCAGCGCCACCAGCGCCTGCATGTCGTAGCTCTCGAACGCCGCGACGTACTTGGCGAGCAGCTCCACGTGGTCCTCGGGGGGCGGGGAGGCCGCCGCGTCGTCCGCGCCGCCGACCCCCCGGTCGTCGAGCGTGGCCCGGGCCCGCTGCAGGGCGCTGTTCACCGAGGCCACCGACGTGCCCAGCAGCTCGGCCACCTCGGCAGCCTTCCAGCACAGCACCTCGCGCAGGATCAGCACGACCCGCTGCTTCGGCGGCAGGTGCTGCAGCGCCGCCACGAACGCCAGCCGGATCGACTCCCGGGCCACCGCGGTGTCCGCCGGGTCCGAGCCGGACGGGGTGACCCGCGCGTCGGGCATCGGCTCGAGCCACGTGTCGTCCGGCAGCGGCTCGCGCATGTTCTCGATCCTCGGCTCGGACGGCCCGCCGAAGTCCATCGGCACGGCACGGCGCTTGCGCCCGTTCAGCGCGTCGATGCAGACGTTCGTGGCGATCCGGTACACCCAGGAACGCAGCGACGACCGCCCGTCGAACTTGTCCAGGGCCCGCCAGGCCCTGATCATCGTCTCCTGCACCGCGTCCTCGGCCTCGAACGAGGAACCGAGCATGCGGTAGCTGTAGCCGGTCAGCTCGGCGCGGAAGCGCTCCAGCTGCGCCTCCAGCTCCGCGCGGTCCGGTGGCGTCGACACCGCGGCCGACGTGGTCGTCGTCGCGCTCATGACCCGGGTCCCCCCTCGGCTCGGCGGGCCGGAGTGGGAGTGTCCGGCCTCACCCGCGAGAGTGTGCCCGGTCCCACCGACAAAATCAGGTCCGTATCGGCGATGCGTCCGATTCCGACGGCCGGGCGGTAGGACCGCCACCGTCGGGGCACGGGCGCCGACGCTCCGTGTGCCCCCGCCGGGACAGCCCGTGACGGCGTCGGGGGCCGGGGGCGCCGCCGCGCCCCCGGCCCCGCCGTCACCGACCGCCGCGCGACCTCACTTGATCGTGAAGCCGGCGTCGACCGGCAACGTCACCCCGGTGATGTAGCGGGCCTCGTCCGAGGCGAGGAAGAGGATCGCGTTGGAGATGTCGATCGGGTCGACCCACGGCACCGGCAGCGCGTTCGTCGACTCGAAGATCGGGGCGGCGGACTCCCGCGTGGGGTGCGGGTCGTCCGGCTGGAACAGGCCCCAGGTCTTCTCGTTCTGGATCATGACCGTGTCGACGCCGGTCGGGTGCACGGTGTTGCAGCGGATCGAGTGCGGGGCGAACTCGTTCGCGAGCGTCCGCATGATCCCGACGACGCCGTGCTTGGCCGCCGTGTAGTGGACGGTGTTGGGCACGCCCTTCAACCCCGCGGTGGAGCTGGTGATCACGATCGAGCCGCCGCGGCCGCCCTGCACGAGGTGCGGCAGGGCCGCGCGGCAGGTGTTCCACACCCCCGTCAGGTTGATGTCGATCATCTCGCGCCAGGCGGCGTCCGTGAGCTCGAGCGCCGGCTGGATCTCGAACACCCCGGCGTTGGCACACACGATGTCCAGCCGCCCGAGCTCGGCCACCCCGGCGTCGACCGCGGCCTGCAGGGCGGCGGAGTCCCGGACGTCGACCTTCGCGGTGACCACCCGGCGGTCGAGGTCCTCGATCAGCTTCGCCGTCTGCGCCAGGTCCTCCTCGGTGGCCGGCGGGTACATCTCGATGCTCGGCACGGGCTCGCAGATGTCGACCGCGATGATGTCCGCGCCCTCCTCCGCGAGCCGGACGGCGTGGCTGCGGCCCTGATTGCGGGCGGCGCCGGTGATGAAGGCGACCTTGCCCTCCACGCGGCCGCTCATCGGACCGTGAACCCGGCGTCGACGGGCAGGGTGGTGCCGGTGACGTAGCGGCCCTCGTCGGACACCAGCCAGACGATGGCGTTGCTGATGTCGCGCGGCTCGACGGTGGGGACGTCCATGAGGTTCGCGAGGGCGTCGCCGACGTCCGCGGACTCGGCCAGGAACCGCTCGACGACCGGGTTCACGATCATCGGGGTGCTCACGCCGGTCGGGTGGATGCTGTTCACACGGATGTTGTGCGGGGCGAGCCAGTGCGCGAAGGTCCGCATCAGCCCGACGACGCCGTGCTTGGACGCGCAGTACCCGTCCATCGACGCGGTGCCGTTGCCGCCCCGGCCCGTGAGACCCTGGGTGGAGCTGGTCAGCACGACGGCGCCGCCCCGGCCCTGCTCGATCATCGTGGGCGCGGCGGCGTGCACGGTGTTCCAGACGCCCGTGAGGTTGATGTCGATCAGCGTGCGGAAGACGGCGGCCTCGTTGCCGTCCTCGGCGGTCCCGATGGACGCGATGCCGGCGTTGGCCAGCACGATGTCGACCCCGCCGAGCGTGGCGACGCCGTCCGCGACCGCCGCGGCGAGCGCCTTCTCGTCCCGGACGTCGGCCACGTGGGCCACGATCCGGCGGTCCAGCTTCTCGACCTCGGCGACCGTCTCGTCCAGGTCCTCCTTGGTCGACATGGGGTAGGCGACCGTCTCCACCTGCGCGCAGATGTCGACGGCGATGATGTCCGCGCCCTCCTCGGCGAGCCGCAGCGCGTGGCTGCGGCCCTGCCCGCGTGCGGCTCCGGTCACCAGGGCGACCTTGCCCTCCAGCTTGCCCACGTGGTGCTCCTTCCGGCGTCGTTGCCGACTGTCGACCGATTGTTAGACGACTGCTCGCACTGCACCGGGCGGTAACCGCGGCGGCCGGTCGTACGATGACCTCGACGACGGGCACCGCGGTGAGCCCGGTCTCACCGACGTTAGCCCGGCGTCCCCGGGCGGAGGAAGGGTCGATGTCCGCTGTCGCTGAGGATCACGGGACGGGCCCGCGCCGCGCCGGACGCCGGCCGGTGACGAGCCGCTCGGAGATCGAACACATCGCCCTGGACCTGTTCACCGAGCGCGGGTTCGACACCACGACGGTCGACGACGTCGCGCACGCCGCCGGGATCGGCCGGCGCACCTTCTTCCGCTACTACGCCTCGAAGAACGACGTCCCGTGGGGTGCGTTCGACGACATGCTCGAGCGCATGCGGGAGCGGTTCGCCGCGCTGCCCCCGGACGTGCCGGTCATGGAGGGGATCCGGGCCACGGTCCTCGACTTCAACGACGTCCCGGCGGCCGAGCAGCCCTGGCACCGGCAACGGCTGCGGCTGATCCTCGAGACACCCACGCTGCAGGCCCACTCGACGCTGCGGTACGCCGAGTGGCGGCGGGTGGTCGCGGACTACGCGGGGGCGCGGCTGGGGCAACCCGCCACCGCCCTGCTCCCGCGCACCCTCGGCCACGTCTGCCTCGGCGCCGCCCTCTCCGCCTACGAGCAGTGGCTCCGGTCGGACGACGTCGAGCTCCGGGACCTGCTGGACGAGGTCATGCTCGCGTTGGAGAACGGCTTCGCCGACACCCGCGTGGACTGACCCGCCTCCGGCCCCGAGGGCAGGGCCATCGCGAGTCGGGAGTTCCTGCACCGCGAGTCGGGAGTTGCTGCACCGCGAGTCGGGCTGTGAGCTTCGGCGAGTCGGGCCGTGGGCTTCCGCGAGTCGGGCTGTGGGCTTCCGCGAGTCGGGCTGTGGGCTTCCGCGAGTCGGGCTGTGGGCTTCCGCGAGTCGGGGTCAGCTCCCACCGAGGCGGAATCGACGCGTACAGGGCAATGAAGGCGGCTCATGATCGCTTCGAGTGGTACGCGACAGCCGTGTGATCGACCGTCTCGTCACACTGACGACGATCATGGCGAGCCCTGATTTCGGCAGATCGGGGTCAGGTCCGAAATCCTGTCCAGATTCTGTTCGTGATCGGCGCGAGCGGTACGGGAGCGCTGGTTGGATGACTGTCGCGTGACTCTCGGAACGATCATGAGGGTCGACCCGCTTCGTCAGAACGCGCCGGCGCGTCCGTTGACGCGGTGATCACCGACAGCGGTATCTCCCGGCCACGGGCGGCCGGAAAGGTGCCACATCTGGCGATCATGTCGCAGCGCGATGCCTGGGGGAGCATGGCGGCCGCGAAGTCCAGGCGTGACGCGGCCCGGTCGCCGAGGAGCCGGGCGACCGGGCCACGAGTTGGTGTGCGGGTCGGCGCAGGCGGAAGGCCTCAGCCGGTCACCGCGACGGCGAGTCGGAGCTCCGGCCGCCGGCGCAGCCGGAGCGACACCCCCTTCGACGAGGGAGCTCAGCCCGCAGGCGCAGCCGGAGCGACACCCCCTACGCCGAGGGAGCTCGGCCCCGTCGGTGCAGCTGGAGCGACCCCCTAAGGCGAGGGAGCTCAGCCCGTCGGCGCGGGCGGGGCCGGGGCGGCGGGTGCGGGCGGGACCGGCGGCACTGCGGGCTCGGGGACCGCGGGCACTGCGGGGGCCGGGAGCGGGGGTACAGCCGGGGCGTCGACGGGCAGAGCGGGGTCGGCCGGGGGCGCGGCGGCCGGGTCGGGCACCGGCGGGAGGGCCGGGTCGACCGGGAGCGGGGGCACGGCCGGCGCGTCGACGGGCAGCGCCGGATCGGGAAGGGCCGGATCGGGAAGGGCCGGAAGGGCGGGCGCGACGGGTACGGCTGCGCCGGGGTCCGGCACCGCCGGCGGGGCGGGCAGCGGCGGGAGCTGGGCGGGAGCGGTCGGGGCCACCTCCTGCTGAGCGGCGCCCGGGGCAGCCGCGGCGGCGGGCGCCGACGCCGAGCCGGGCACGGGCGGGAGGGCCGGGTCGACAGGCAGGGGCGGTACGGCCGGGGCGTCGACGGGCAGCGCGGGGTCGGCCGGGAGCGCGGCGGCCGGGTCGGGCACCGGCGGGAGGGCCGGGTCGACCGGGAGCGGGGGCACGACCGGCGCGTCGACGGGCAGCGCCGGATCGGGAAGGGCCGGATCGGCCGGATCGGGAAGGGCGGGGGCGACGGGCAGGGCCGCGCCGGGGTCCGGGACCGCCGGCGGGGCGGGCAGCGGCGGGAGCTGGCCGGGGGCGGCGGAGGTCACCTCCTGCTGAGCGGCCGCGGCCGGCGCAGCCGCCGCGGGGTCTCCTGCGGCCGGGTCGTTCGCTGCGGGAAGCCCGGCGGCCGGATCGCCCGCCGCGGGAGCGGCTACGGCCGGATCACCCCCGGCCGGGAGCCCGGCGGCCGGAACACCCGCGGCCGGAACACCGCCGGCCGAAACACCGCCGGCCGGAACACCGCCGGCCGGAACACCGCCGGCCGGAACACCCGCGGCCGGATCCGCGGCCACCGCGCCGGCGTCGACCGGCAGCGCCACCGGCGTCACGGCCGCCGGGTCGGGCGGGACCACCCCGCCGAGCAACCCGGGCAGCAGCCCCTGCAGCCCCTGCAGGACGTTGTTCAGCAGCGCACCCACCGGCGTCTCCGGCACGGCCGGCACCACAGGTACCGCCGGTACCGCGACGGGGGGTAGCTGGTCGGCCACGGGCGCGGCCGACGCCGTTCCCGCTCCGAGGACGGCGACGCTCCCGCCGGTCGCCACCGCGACGAGCGAGAGCGCGATCTTCTTCCGCACGGCAAGCCTCCTGATGATCACCCGGCGGGACGGGCGAATCATGGGAAGGAGGTGTTCGTGCTGGCCAGAGCCCTGTGTCGGGACTGCTTCCCACCCTGATCGCGCTCGGTGACGGCATGGGGGCAGCGTCGCCGGATCGGGCGACCTCGAACCGGGGATTGCCACCCTGGGGCCGCTCGGACGGGGGACGGCGACGCGTGTCGGGCACGTGCCGCCGTCACCCGGGGGCGTACGACTGCGATCACCCTCACCCGGTCGGGCGTGGCGTCACCGAACGTGGAGCAGGGACCACGACCTCGTCACGCCGCGTGCTCGGCGGTGGCGCCCCGCGAGAGCCGGTCGAGACGCCGTGTGGTCGGCCAGCGCACCGAGTGCGCCCACCCGAACACCTCGAAGATCCGGATCAGCCGGGCCGAGATGTCGACCTGCCCGGGCTTGGCGCCGTGCCGGGCGCAGGTGGGGTCGGCGTGGTGCAGGTTGTGCCACGACTCGCCGAAGGACAGCAGGGCCAGCCACCAGACGTTGGCCGAGCGGTCCCGGGCGGCGAAGGGCCGGTCGCCCCAGATGTGGCACACGGAGTTGATCGACCAGGTGACGTGGTGCAGCAGCGCCACCCGCACGAGCCCGGCCCAGAACAGAGCGGTGAGCGCGCCGCCGATCGACCACGTCAGCAGCCCGCCGAGCAGGCCCGGCAGCAGCAGGCTGGTGAGGGCGAACCAGAGGAAGTTGTCGCCGATCCGCCGCAGGGCCGGATCGGCGAGCAGGTCGGGGGCGAACCGGCGGGCGTTGGTCTTGTCCCGGTCGAGCAGCCAGCCCATGTGCGAGTGCCAGAACCCTTTGACCAGCGCCTTCGCGCCGGTGCCGAAGAGCCACGGCGAGTGCGGGTCGCCCTCCTTGTCGGAGTAGGCGTGGTGCCGGCGGTGGTCGGCGACCCACGACACGACGCTGCCCTGCAGGGCGAGCGAGCCGGCGACGGCGAGCGCGATCCGCAGCCCGCGGCGCGCCTTGAAGGAGCCGTGGGTGAAGTGCCGGTGGTACCCGACGGTCACCCCCAGCCCGCTGGCCAGGTAGAAGACGACGAAGAGGGCCACGTCGACCCAGCCGAGCCCCCACCCCCAGGCGACGGGGACGGCGGCCGCGACGGCCAGCAACGGGACGATCATGAACACGATGACGAGCACGTGTTCGAGGCTCGAGCGACGTCCGTCGGTGGCCGGCTCGGCGGCGGGACTCTGCGGGCGGTCGGGGGCGAGGCTGGGCATGGGGCGCTCTCACACGTCGAGGGGTCGGTCGGGGGAGGACCGGCTCCGGCCCGGTCGCGGCGACGGCGTTCCGCCGCGCGGGACGTGCTGTCGTGCCTTCCCTGCCGGCCCGTCGCGAACCTCGGCCGTGGGTCACGGTATCGCAACGAACCGGACAAGGCCGGATTACGGCGAGGTCCCGCGGACCCGCCGGAGATCTGCGTCCGGGGTCACGCCCGGCCGTGGTACCGTTCGCCCCGGTTGCAGTCGTGTCTTCCTCGATCGTTGAGACAGCGTGCGTGGAACGTGTGACAGCGAGTTCCGCACGTGTGGTCGGGATCCCTCCGTTCCCACCCGTCGGGCTCCGCGCAACCTCCGGCCGTCGGCATGTCGACCGGATCCGTTCAGTGTGTGGGAGAAAAAAGCTATGCCGCAGGGCACCGTCAAGTGGTTCAACGCCGAGAAGGGCTTCGGCTTCATCGCCACCGACGACAACGGGCCGGACGTCTTCGTCCACTACTCGGCCATCCAGAGCAACGGCTTCCGGACCCTCGAGGAGAACCAGCGCGTCTCCTTCGAGGCCAGCCAGGGCGCCAAGGGCCCGCAGGCCGACTCGGTGACCCCGCTCTGAGCGGTATCTGAGTCTTCCGCTGCCGGCGATCCCCTCGGGGTCGCCGGCAGCGGCGTTTCTAGAGGGTCTCCAGCCACTCGCAGGTGAGCGCCAGTCCCTCGTCGACCCCCCGCGGGGCGAAGCCGAGGGCGCGGGCGCCCGCGTCGTCGACGTGGACCGCCGGGAACCTGCCGTAGACCTCCGAGCGCCGGGCGAAGGTCGACGCGTCGGGCCCGAGCGTGGAGCCCGGCGGGAGCGCCCGGACCCGGTGGGGCGTGCCGAGCAGCTCGGCGGCCCGGTTCAGCACCCGGCCGAACGGCGCGACCTCCCCGCACAGCACGTACCGCCGCCCCGGCTCGCCGCGGTCCAGGGCGAGCAGCACGCCCTCCGCACAGTCCTCCGCCAGCACCCAGCCGATCGGGGCGTCGACGACCTCGGTGATCTCCCCGCGCGTCAGGAAGCGCAGCAGCCCGTTGTAGCTCTGTGGCCCGGCCGGGCTGGGCCCGTAGATGCTGACCGGCACCGCGACCGAGACGTCGACCCCCTCCGCGCCGAGCACCAGCGCGTCGGCCTCCGCCTTGGTCCGCGAGTAGGGGTCGGTGAGGACCGGAGGCCCGGACGGCCGTTCGCCGACCAGCCCGGACGCGTCCATCACCGCCGCGCTGCTGCTCACGTGGACGAGCCTGCGGACCTCGGCCCGGCGCATCGCCTCCAGGACGGCCCGGGTGCCGTCGACGTTCACGGCCCGGATCTCCTCGGGGCTCCCGCCCACCACCCCGGCGAGGTGCAGGACCGCGTCGACGTCCTTCAGTGCGGCGTCGAGCGAGTCCGGGTCGTCGAGCCGTCCGACGGCCGTCGGGACGCCCTGGGGCAGGAGGGCGGCGGCCCGGGCGGGGTCGCGCACGAGGGCGCGGACCGGGCGGCCGCGGCGGGCGAGCAGGGCGACGAGCGCGCTTCCCAGGAACCCGGTGGCGCCGGTGACGAGCAGCATGGCCCCATCATCGCGGTACGGCCGTTCGCCGGTGGTCCCGTGGGCCGATCGGTCGCAACCTCGAACGGAGTAGCCGCCGGTCCCGGGGCGGCGACCGGTCGGCCCCCGACCACCGGTGGGTGACCGACCGGTCGCCGGTGGTGCCGGCCACTCACCTCTATGTCACGTGCGGTCACCGCGTGCGACCGGCTAACACGAACCCGGCGCCCGTCGATGGTGTTGCATGTGATGTGAGCGACGCCCCGGAGGGCGCGCCGGGTCACGGGTGATCGGTACGGATGAGGAGATGAGCCGGATGTCGTGGTGGGACAGCTACCGGGCCGTCTACGGCGCGGAGCTGCGGGCGGCCGCCGTCGAGTACGTCGAGCACGGGTGGCCGTTGGTGCCGGGCCCCGGTACGGACGTCCTGCTCGACACCGGGACGGTGCTCGACGTGATCGAGGTGCCGGCGGCGATCGGTCGACAGGTGTGCGCCACGCTGCGTGACCGCGGGATGGTGGTCCCGGTCGCCGCGACCCCGCACGACACGTGGTGGTTCCCGATGACCCCGAACCACGAGCTGCCCGCGGAGCTGTCCCTGCACACGGACGTCGTGCTCCACACGGACGGCATCGGGGTGCTCGCCCCGCCGACCGAACGGCCCGACGGCTGGGTCCAGTGGCGGGTGCGCCCCTCCTTCACCGGCTATCAGGTGCCCGACGCCGCCGTGATCGTCGAGGCCGTCCAGGCCGCCGTCCGGCAGCGGTCGGCCCAGGTGCGGCAGCCGGAGCCGGCCGTGAAGGCCGGCCGCGCGGGCTGACCCCCGCTCCCCAGGACCCGGCCGGGCCCGGCGGATGACCGTCGGACCCGGCCGTCGCCATTTCTCAGGTTCCGTCCCACGCGCGGATCCGGCGACGGGCACTATGAACCCGTGAGTTCCGACCGTGCCCTCGCCGCCGCGCCGTCGCGGCCCGCCGGCGGCAGCAGCATTCCGGCCGGGCTGGGCCTCGGCCCCGAGGCCGAGGCCCAGAAGCGCCGCGACCTGCGCCGGATGAAGCTCGTCGCGACGGGGTTCCTGCTCGGCGCGACGGTCGTCTTCTTCGTGATGCGGTACCTGGAGCTGCAGGGGCAGGCGTGGGCCGGCTACGTCCGCGCCGCCGCCGAGGCCGGCATGGTCGGCGCGCTGGCGGACTGGTTCGCGGTCACGGCGCTGTTCAAGCGGCCCCTCGGGCTGCCGATCCCGCACACGGCGATCATCCCGCGCAAGAAGGACACGATCGGCGACAGCCTCGGCGACTTCGTCGGCGAGAACTTCCTCTCCGAGCTCGTGGTGCGGGACAAGCTCGGCCGGGTCGACGTGACGAACCGGGTCGGCAGCTGGATCGGGCAGCGGCAGAACGCCGAGCGCATCACCGCCGAGCTGGCCGCCGCGGCCCGCGGCGTGGTCACCGTGCTGCGCGACGACGTCGTCCAGGACCTGATCGAGCAGGTGCTGGTCCGCAAGGTGCTGGAGAAGGAGGTCGGGCCGCCGCTCGGCAAGATCCTCGAGGGGATCCTCGACGACGGCGCCCACCGCCATCTCGTCGACCTCGTGTGCGACCGCGCCTACGACTGGGTCACGGCCAACCAGGAGATGGTGCTGCGGGTCGTGCACGACCGCGCCCCGATGTGGACGCCGCGGTTCGTCGACGACATGGTGGCCGACAAGCTGTTCAACGAGGTGCAGGGCTACGCCTGGGCGGTCAAGACCGACCCGGAGCACCCGCTGCGGCACGCGATCGACCGCTTCCTCGCCGAGTTCGCACGGGACCTGCAGAGCGACCCGAAGACGATCGCGCGGGCCGAGCAGATCAAGCAGCAGATCGTCGACCACCCGGACGTGCAGAAGTTCATCGGGCAGGCCTGGGGCGTGGTCAAGAGCATGATCCTCGACGCCGCCGAGGACCCGTCGAGCGAGCTGCGGGCGCGGGTGCGGGACGGGCTGGTCTCGCTCGGCGCCCGGCTGGCCGGCGACGCCGAGCTGCGGGCCCGCATCGACGGCTGGCTGGCCGACGCCGCGGGCTACGTCGTGCGGCACTACCGGCGCGAGATCACCACGCTGATCACGGACACGGTGGCCCGGTGGGACGCCGAGGAGACCTCGCGCAAGATCGAGCTGCAGGTCGGCCGCGACCTCCAGTTCATCCGGATCAACGGCACGGTCGTCGGCGCGCTGGCCGGGCTGGTGATCTACACGGTCTCCCAGCTCGTCTTCTAGACCCCGTGGGGCGGTGGCCGGCGCCGCTCACAGGGTGGCGCCGACCGCCAGGCCCAGGCCCGCGGCGCCGAGCCCGGCCAGGACCGAGCCGACGGCGTTGAGCACGGCGAGCAGGCGGCGGCCCTCCCGGGCGAGGCCGACGGTCTCCCAGCCGAAGGTCGAGTAGGTGGTCAGCGCGCCGCAGAACCCCGTGCCGACCAGCGCGGTCACGGCCGGCGACGTGGCGGCCCCGGCCACCAGCCCCAGCACGAACGAGCCCACGACGTTGACCGTGAACGTGCCCCACGGGAAGCCGGTCGCGTGCCGGGACTGGACCAGGCGGTCGGCGAGGTAGCGGGCGGGCGCCCCGACGGCCGCGCCGAGCACGACGAGCAGCGGGGTCACCGGACGAGCCTCCGCGTCCCGGCCGCACCGGCCCAGGTCGCCGCCACGGCCGCGACGAGCGTCCCGACCAGGTAGGCGGTGGCGAGGCCGACGTGCCCGCCCAGCAGCAGATGCTGGGCGTCGACCGAGAAGGTCGAGAAGGTGGTGAAGCCGCCGAGCACCCCGGTCGCGAGGAAGGGCCGTACGAGCGCGTGCGCGGTGCGGAGCTCGGTGAGCACCACGAGCAACACGCCGATCGCGACGCACCCGACGACGTTGATCAGGAAGGTGCCCCAGGGGAAGGCGCCGGACGTAAACGGCAGCGCGAGCCCGACGCCCCAGCGCGCCAGCGCCCCGAGCGCACCCCCGACGGCGACGGCGCCGGTGGCCCGGCCCTGCCCGCGTAGCGGCGCGACCGTCGGGGGAGCGGCCGCGACGCCGTCCGGCGGAGGGGTGCCCTGCACGTCGACACAGTAGGCCGGGTGCCCGCGACCCCGACGCGTCCGAGGATCTGAATCGTGACGAGGGCCACGCCACCTGCGCAAGCACTACGCTTGCAGCAGCTAGCACGGCCGCGTAGGGTCGATCGTGTCCGGGGAGGTGAGCGCATGTCGGAGGACAAGCCGTTGATCGACCAGGCCGTGGGCCAGGTGGGTCACGTCGTCGAGAAGACCGTGGACGACATCGGCTCCTACATCCGCGCCCAGCGGGAGGCCGCCCAGGTCTCCCTGCGGCAGCTCGCCCGGACGGCCGGCGTCAGCAACCCGTACCTCAGCCAGATCGAGCGCGGGCTCCGCAAGCCGTCGGCCGAGATCCTGCAGCAGATCGCGAAGGGGCTGCGGATCTCCGCCGAGGCGCTCTACGTCAAGGCGGGGATCCTCGAGGAGCGGCCCGCCAGCGTCGTCACCGACGCGGTCCTCTCGGACACCTCCCTCACGGAGCGTCAGAAGCAGGTTCTGCTCGACATCTACCAGTCCTTCCGGCGGGAGAACGACCTACAGGTCGATCCCGGCGTGCCGACCGAACAGAGGAAGTGATCACCATGGCCGTGTCGCTGCCGACCGCCGCGGACGTCCGCAAGGTCCGCGAGCAGGCTGCCAAGTCCGCCGCCGAGCAGGCGGAGACCGTCAAGACCCCGCTGCTGGCCGTCCTGGGGGCCGGCGAGTACGCCTACTCGAGCATCCGCGGCGCCTACGCGAACGCGCGCACCGCCGCCACCGCCCAGGCCGAGGCGGCGCAGAAGCTCGCCTCCGAGCTGCCCGGCGAGATCCAGGGCCTGCGCGGCAAGCTGACCACCGAGGAGCTGCGCAGGGTCGTCGAGGCGTGGCGCGCGCGGGCGGAGAAGGCCTACGCCGACCTCGCCCGCCACGGTGAGGGCACCTGGACCGAGATCCGCAGGCAGCCGCAGGTCAAGCAGGCCTTCGGCCAGGTCGAGGAGCTCACCGGCAAGTTCGACGCCCGGGTCGACGCCCTCGTCGACGACGCGCACGACGCCGCGGAGAAGGCCCTCGCCACGCTGACCCGCCAGACCCGCTCGGTCGGCGAGAAGGTCGCCGTCCGCACGCAGAAGGCCGCCGACGAGGTCGCCGAGACCATCACCGAGGTCTCCGAGGACGCGTCGAAGGCCGTCGCCGAGGCGGGCAAGGACGCGGCGAAGGCCGTCGACGAGGCCGGTGACGAGGCCGCCGCCACCACGCGCAGCACCAGCCGCCGTGCGGCGAGCCGCACCGCCCCGGTGACCGAGCCGGCCCCGCAGACGGAGACCACGCCGCGGAGCGAGACGCCGGCCGCGAAGGCGGCGACCCCGGCGACCCCGGCGAAGACGGCGCCGAAGGCGGCCACCCGCAAGCCGGCCACCCGGCGCACGGGCACCCCGTCCGACAGCTGACGCCGACCGCGTCTGACGCCCACCGCGTCCCGACGGCCCCGGAGCACCCGCTCCGGGGCCGTCGGCCTCTGCAGGGACACCGCTCACGGTGTGCGGGTATGTCCTGATCCCGCCGCCGCACGTAGTCTGGACCGGTGAACGTGTTCACCATGCTCGACCGCCTGGTGCTGTGCGTGATCGGCATCGTGGTCGCGGCGTGCTCGGGTTACGCCTTCGTGCACGCCGTCCGCCAGCGTGCCGACGCCTTCCAGGCGGCCAGCAAGCTGACCAAGAACGCCTGGCTGGGCATCACCGGTGCGGCCGCGCTGTTCCTGTTGATCATCCCCATCTTCGGGGTGATCTCGTCGCCCAGCCTGCTCGGCGTGGTCGCCTCCTTCCAGGGGCTGCGCAGCGAGCTCACGCTCTTCTGGTTGGCCGGCACGGTCGCGATGCTGGTCTACCTCGTCGACGTCAGGCCGGCCGTCGTCGCCGCCTCGCGGGGTGGCAACAGCTGGTGAGCGTGCTCGGCAGCCTGACCCCGCTCCCCGCCGCCGACCACCCCGAACTGCTCGCCGAACCCGTCGTCAAGGCCCTGTCCGGGCTGCCCGACGCGAGCGGCGTGCTGGTCGCCGAGATCGACCCCGGGCTGGCCGACACCGCCGCCTTCTGCGAGGCCTACGGCTCCCCGCCCGAGTTCTCCGCCAACTGCGTGGTCGTCTCCGGCAAGCGCTCCGGCGAGGTCCGTTACGCCGCCTGCCTGGTCTTGGCGACCACCCGGGCGGACGTCAACGGCGTGGTCAAGCGGCGCCTGGACGTCCGCAAGGCCTCCTTCGCGCCGATGGCCGAGGCCGTGGAGCTCACCGGCATGGAGTACGGCGGCATCACCCCGCTCGGCCTGCCCGAGGGCTGGCCGCTGCTGATCGCGCCCGAGGTTGCGGCCGCGGAGGCCGTCGTCGTGGGCAGCGGGATCCGCGGTTCCAAGCTGGCCGTCCCGGGGGTCGTGCTCGCCGCCCTCCCCGGCGCCGAGGTCGTGGACGACCTGGCCCGTCCGATCTGAGCCGACTTCGCTCAAGGTTCCTGCGTTCACCCACAGCGGACATACTTGAACGCTGGAATGAGGCTTGCGGTGTAAGCGTTGACCCGGGCATGACACAGACGCTGAAGCTGCCGGTGCTTCCGCTGACCGACTCGGTGGTGCTGCCCGGCATGGTGGTGCCCGTCCGGCTCGACGCTCCGGAGGTTCAGGCGGCCGTCGACGCAGCCGACGGCAAGAAGGTTCTGGTCGTCCCCCGCCTCGACGGGAAGTACGCCGCGATCGGTGTGGTCGCGGTCCTGGAACAGATAGGCAGGCTTCCGAACGGGGAGCGTGCCGCCGTGGTCCGCGGCGAGTCGCGGGCCCGCATCGGCTCGGGCGTGACCGGCCCCGGTTCGGCCCTGTGGGTCGAGGCCGAGACGGTCGAGGAGGGCCCGGTCACCGGGCGCACCCACGAGCTGGCCAAGGAGTACAAGGCCCTGGTCGTCGGGATCCTGCAGCAGCGCAACGCGTGGCAGGTCATCGACTCCGTCCAGCAGACGACGGACCCGGGGCAGCTGGCCGACCTGGCCGGCTGGGCGAGCTGGCTCGACAACTCCCACAAGTTGGAGCTGCTCGCCGAGACCGACGTGACCCGCCGGCTGGAGAAGCTCCTCGAGTGGACGAAGGAGCACGTCGCCGAGCAGGAGGTCACCGAGAAGATCTCGCAGGACGTCCGGGAGGGCATGGAGAAGCAGCAGCGCGAGTTCCTGCTGCGCCAGCAGCTCGCCGCGATCCGCAAGGAGCTCGGTGAGGGCGACCCCGAGGGCGAGGACGACTACCGCGCCCGCGTGGAGGCCGCCGACCTGCCCGAGCACGTCCGCAAGGCCGCGCTGACCGAGGTCGGCAAGCTGGAGCGGGCGTCGGACCAGAGCCCGGAGTCCGGCTGGATCCGCACCTGGCTCGACACGATCCTCGACATGCCGTGGAACGAGACCACGGTCGACACGGACGACCTGGTCGAGGCCCGGCGGATCCTCGACGCCGACCACGCCGGCCTCGACGACGTCAAGGAGCGGCTGGTCGAGTTCCTGGCCGTCCGCTCGCGGCGCAACCGCAAGGGCCTGGACACCATCGGTGGCCGGGGCTCGGGTGCCGTGCTGGCGCTCGTCGGCCCGCCCGGCGTCGGCAAGACGTCGCTGGGTGAGTCCGTGGCCCGCGCGCTCGGCCGCAGGTTCGTCCGCGTCGCCCTCGGCGGCGTGCGCGACGAGGCGGAGATCCGCGGCCACCGGCGCACCTACGTCGGCGCGCTGCCCGGCCGCATCGTCCGCGCGATCCGCGAGGCCGGCACGATGAACCCCGTCGTGCTGCTCGACGAGATCGACAAGGTCGGCAGCGACTACCGCGGCGACCCGTCCGCGGCCCTGCTCGAGGTCCTCGACCCGGCGCAGAACCACACGTTCCGCGACCACTACCTCGAGGTGGACCTGGACCTGTCCAACGTGCTGTTCCTCGCGACCGCGAACGTCGGCGAGGCCATCCCGGGTCCGCTGGCGGACCGGATGGAGGTCGTGACGCTCGACGGCTACACCGAGCAGGAGAAGATCGCGATCGCCCGCGACCACCTGCTGCCGCGGCAGGTCGAGAAGGCCGGCCTGGAGCCGACGGACGTCGAGTTCTCCGAGGTCGCGCTGGGCATGATCGCCGCCGAGTACACCCGCGAGGCGGGCGTGCGGCAGCTGGAGCGGGGCCTGGCCAAGGTCCTGCGCAAGGTCGCCGTGGGGCTCGACAGCGGGGAGGAGGCGCCGATCCACGTCGATGCCGACACCCTCGTCAAGTACCTCGGCCGGCCGAAGTTCACCCCGGAGTCGGCGGAGCGCACCTCCGTCCCGGGCGTGGCGACCGGCCTGGCGGTGACCGGCACGGGCGGCGACGTCCTGTTCATCGAGGCGACCTCGATGGAGGGCGACCCCGGCCTGACCCTGACCGGTCAGCTGGGCGACGTGATGAAGGAGTCGGTGTCCATCGCCCTGTCCTACCTGCGCTCGCGCGGGCTGGCGGGTGACCTGGCGTCGAAGAAGCTCCACGTGCACGTCCCCGCCGGTGCGGTGCCGAAGGACGGCCCGTCGGCCGGCGTCACGATGACGACGGCGCTCGCGTCGCTGGCGTCGGGACGCCCGGTGAGGTCCTCGGTCGGCATGACCGGTGAGGTCACGCTGCAGGGCAAGGTGCTCCCGATCGGCGGGGTCAAGCAGAAGCTGCTGGCCGCGCACCGGGCGGGGCTGACCGACGTGATCATCCCGAAGCGCAACGAGCCCGACCTCGACGACCTGCCGGAGTCGGTCCGCGGTGAGCTCCGGGTGCACCCGGTCGCCGACGTGAGCGAGGTCCTCGAGATCGCGCTCGAGCCGGTGGAGCAGCGCGCCGCCGCCTGACCGCGCAGTCCCCGGACGGCGTTCCTCCCCCGGGAGGGGCGCCGTTCGGCGTTCTCGGGTCCGCAGGAATACGTATGGCGTATCAGTGACCGAAGTCACAGCCTCGGTCCTGCGACACCGAGGAGGGGCGATGACGAGCACGGCACGGTACGACGCGACAGAACTGCGCGCGGCGTTGACGGGGCAGTTGATCGAACCGTCGGACGGGGGCTACGAGGTGGCGCGCAAGGTGTTCAACGCCGACATCGATCGGCGTCCGGCCCTGATAGCGCAGTGCGCCTCGTCCGGTGACGTGGCAGCGGCCGTGTCGTTCGCCCGAACCAACGGACTCGAGATCGCGGTACGCAGCGGGGCGCACAGCATGAGCGGGGCGTCGACGGTCGACGACGGACTCGTCATCGACCTGAGCGCGATGCGTGACGTCAAGGTGGACCCGGCGAAGCGAATCGCTCGAGTTCAGGGTGGGGCCTTGAACTCGGACCTGGACGCCGCGGCACAGGAACACGGTCTGGCGGTCACGGCAGGAATGGTGGGGCACACCGGCCTGGGTGGCCTGACACTCGGCGGAGGTATGGGCTGGTTGTCCCGCAAGGCCGGGCTCACGATCGACAACCTCCTCTCCGCGGAGATCGTCGTGGCCGACGGCCGGACCCTCAGGGTTTCCGAGACCGAACACCCCGATCTGTTCTGGGCCATCAGGGGCGGCGGTGGCAACTTCGGCGTGGTCACCGAGTTCGAGTTCCGGCTGCACGAGGCCGGGCCGATGATCCGCTTCGGACTGCTTCTGTGGCCCTACGACCGGGGTGCGGAAGCGCTTCGAGTTCTTCGCGAGGTCGTTGCAGACCTGCCACCCGATGTCAACGCGATGATCGCTGGTGTGGACGCACCTCCAGCACCCTTCATCCCCGAGGAGCATCACCTCCGGCGCTGTGTCGGCGTCCTTCTCGTGGGCTTCGGGTCGGAGGAGGAGTTCACTGCGGTGGCCGACCGGATCCGCAGCGGATCTCAGCCGCTCATCGACGCGACGATGCCGATGCCGTACACCGTGCTCCAGACCCTGTTCGACGAGTCGAACTGCTGGGGACACCATTACTACGAGAAGTCGTGTCTGCTGGAGGAATTCACGGACGAGGCGATCGAGGTCATTCTCGAGCACCTTCCACGACGTCAGTCGCCTCTGTCGGTTCTGCTGACCTATCGGCTCGACGCCGCCTACTGTGAGCAGGACGAGGACGCGACGGCCTTCGGTGGTGGCCGGTCTCCGCGTTACGCGCTCTTCCTCATCGGCAATGCTCCGGACCCCGCGTTGTTGCCGGCCGAGCGAGCGTGGGCTCGCGACTTCTGGGAGGCGTTGCGGCCGATGTCGATGGGTGCGGGCACGTACGTCAACGGGATGTACGAGTACGAGGAGGACCGGGTTCTCGCGAGTTACGGCGCTGCCAAGTACGCGAGGCTCGCCGCGATCAAGGGCCAGTACGACCCGGGCAACCTGTTCCACCGGAACATCAACATCAAGCCCGCCTGACCCGCAGAGGAACGAACGGCGCTTTCGCTCGCTAGATGTGAGCGAAAGTGCCGTTCGTGCTGCCTACCGGAAGACGACGGTCTTGTTGCCGTGTACCAGCACCCGATCCTCGAGGTGCCAGCGGAAGCCCCGCGCGAGGACCAGGCGCTCGGCGTCCCGGCCCCGCCGGACCATGTCGGCGACGGTGTCGCCGTGGTCGACCCGGATGACGTCCTGCTCGATGATCGGGCCGGCGTCCAGGTCGGCCGTGGCGTAGTGGCAGGTCGCGCCGATCAGCTTCACGCCGCGGGCGTGCGCCTGGTGGTACGGCCGGGCGCCGGCGAACGACGGCAGGAAGCTGTGGTGGATGTTGATCGCCCGGCCGGCCCACTCCTCGCACAGGTGCGCGGGCAGGATCTGCATGAACCGGGCGAGCACGATCGCGTCCGGCTCGTGGGCGTCGACGATCTGGCGGACCTTCTCGAACGACTCCACCTTGCCCTGCTCGCGCCTCCGGTCGCGCGGCGCGGGGAAGGGCACGTGGTGGAACGGGATGCCGTACGCCTTGACCAGCGGCGCGAGGTCCTCGTGGTTGCCGACGACGGCGTCGATCGTCACCGGTAGCTCGCGGGCGGCGACGCGGCCGAGCAGGTCGTGCAGGCAGTGCGGCTCGCGCGTCACGAGCAGGACCGCGTGCTTGGGCACGCCGCTGTCCGTGACCTGCCACGTGGCCTCGGGTCCGAACTCCTCGGCGATGACGGCGAACCGGCTGCGGAGCTCGTCGACGTCGAACGGCACGGAGTCCGCCCGGACGGCCTGGCGGGTGAAGAACCAACCCTCCTCCGCGTCGGCGTGGTAGGCGGCCTCGACGATCCAGGCGCCCGTCTCGGCCAGGAAACCGGCGATCCGCGCGACGATGCCCGTGCGGTCGGGGCAGCTGAAGGTGATGACGTAGCGGCGGTCGGCTTCCGGTTGCACGACGACAAGCGTGCCATCGCGGACGTCAGGCCCGCCGTGGGGTGCACCACGCCCGTCGCCGGCCCGTGGTCACGATGCCCGCGGAGACGGACGTCGGGCCGGTGGTCGTCCGCGCCCGCGTCACCTCATGCGGAGGGGCCCGACACCAGCTCCGCGCCCTCGCGCGCGGCGATCCTGCCGACGAACCGGGCGACGACCTCGTGCACGGCCTCGCGGTCGTGCTCGTTGAGGACGTCGTGCAGGTCCCCGGGGAAGGAGTGGAGCGTCGCGTCCGGCAGCCGCGCGGCGACCTCGTGGGCGTCCTGCACCGGGACCACGGGGTCGGCCTCGCCGTGCACCATGAGCACCGGCACGGCGGGCCGGCCGTCGGCGAGCGCCGAGGCGATCTCGGGCCACGTGGCCGCGAGGGCGAGCAGGGTCTCCCGGCGGAAGCCGCCCTTCCAGGTCAACGGGTCGTGCAGCAGCGCGTGCACGTAGTCCGGGTGGGTGCTCAGGAACTCCGTCGGCTCGCCCTCGGCGGTCTCGGCCGCCCCGGTCGCGAGCTCCTCGTCGACCCACCCCAGCGGGCGCAGCGGTCCGCCGGAGAGCACGAGGGCGTCGGCGGCCCGCGGGTCGCGCAGCCCGAGCAGCATCGTGGTCACGGCCCCGCCCGAGTGGCCGAGGACGACCACGGGTGCGGACGGGTGCCGGCCGCGCACGAGCCCGACCAGCGTGCGCGCGTCGTCCACCCAGTCGTCCCAGGACGGGATCACCGCCCGCTCGCCCTCGCTGCGCCCGTGCCCCACGGCGTCGAGCGCGTGGACCGCGTGCCCGTCGGCGACGAGCCGGCGGGCCAGCGGGTCGTAGAGCCCGACGTGCTCGCCGTAGCCGTGCAGCACGACGACGGCGCAGCGCGCCTCGCCGTCCGGGAGCCAGCTGTCGTGGAATATTCGGCCGGAGCGGCCGTCGAAGTCAGCCATGACGGAAGGGTGCGGGGCGGACCTGTCAGTCCGGTGTCACGCGCCTGGCACCCGCGCCGCGGGCGATCGTCACGGCGGGACGAACTCGAGGATCCGCCCGAGGTCCCGGAAGCCGATCGCGGCGTAGAGGCGCTCGGCCATCGATGTCGCCTGCAGGCTCGCGGTGTGGCGGCCGCGGTCCCGCGCGTCGTGCAGGAGCGCCGTGGTCAGCGCGGTGCCCAGGCCGCGCCGGCGGGCGTGCCCGAGCGTGCCGACGTTGTAGATCCCGCAGTCCTCGCCGTGGTCGTAGGCCATCGCGGCGGCGGCGTTCCCGCCGTCGTGCCGCACGACGACGACGTGGAACGCGGCGTGGTCGGCCCCGGCCAGCAGGTCCGTCGGCACCTCGATCACGCGCAGGTACTCGGTCCAGTCCGCCGCCGCGAGGTCGAGCGACGGGCGCGGGGTCCGCAGGTCGTCGAGGGACATGCCCATCGCCCGCGTGGTCTCGTCGAGGCCGTACCCGCGGCGCTCGAGGTCGGCGCGCATCGCCCGGTCGTCCTCGTGCACCCAGGCCGCGAACCGGCCGATCCCGGCGACCGCGTAGACCTCCTCCATCGCGTCGAGCGCGGCGGCGCGCTCCGCCGGGAGGAGGTCCCGGTCGAGGACCGCGTTGTTGTAGACCCCGCGCTCCGGCCCGTGCGGGAAGACCGCGGCGGCGACGCCCCCGAGGCGGTGCACGGCGGCGCCGGAGGTCCCGCGGGCGTACTCCTCCCAGGCCGCGAGCAGGGTGGCCGTGCCCCCGGCGTACAGGTCGACGTCGGTCGGGGCGGTCACGGGGCGTCCTCCGGGCAGCGGGCGGTCGCCGGGAGGATCCGCTCCCGCCGCCGGCCGGCGCAACCGGGTTGCCCGGTCAGACGCGGGAGAGCGTGTACTCGGTCTCCATCTCCAGCAGGTGGTGGATCTGCTGGGCGACCGACTCCTCGATCTTCCCGCCGATGATCGGCACCTTCACCGTGACGTCGACGTTCACCACGAGCTCGGAGCCCTCGCCGCGCGGGGAGAGCCGCATGGTGCCCCGCGCCCCGGCCGGCATCCCCGGCAGCTCGACGCCGACGGTGCCGTCGTAGCCCTCCCCGGAGCGGGTCCAGGTCTCGTCGCGCTCGATGGTGATGCCGCGCGAGCCGACGAAGGACTTGACCACGCCGGGCAGGTCCTTCTCGTCGATGCCGTGCCGGATCCGGTACTTGGCGCCGTTCTCGTCGCCGGTGTACTCCAGGATCGCCGCGCCCGGACCGCCCATCGTGGCGAGCCGGTCGGCGAGGACCTGACGGTCGACCATGGTGGCGTACACCCGGTCGACCGGAAACGGGCTGGTGGCGCGGAACTCCGTCGGGCGGGACACGGCCGGAGGCTACCCCGCCCGCTACCGTGGCGCCCTGTGCAGACCACCCCCGTCCGGGCCGGCACGCCGCTCGCCCCCCTGACCACGCTGCGGCTCGGCGGACCCGCCGCGCGCCTGATCGAGGCGCCCGACGCCGGTACGGCCGTCGACGCCGTCCGTGCGGCGGACGAGTCCGGCGAGCCGTTGCTGCTGCTCGGCGGCGGGTCCAACGTCGTCGTCGCCGACGAGGGGTTCGCGGGCACCGTCGTGCGGCTGACCGGCGGCGGGATCGCGTTCGAGCGGCGCCCGGACGGGACGGTGCTGCTCACCGTCGAGGCGGGGGAGGACTGGGACGCGGTCGTCGCCGCAACGGTCGCGGAGGGCCTCGGCGGGCTGGAGTGCCTGTCCGGCATCCCGGGCCTGACCGGGGCGACCCCGGTGCAGAACGTCGGGGCCTACGGCGTGGAGGTCTCCTCCCTGCTGGTCGACGTGGACCTCTACGACCGGCGCACGGGTGCCGTCCGCACCCACGTCCCGGCCGCCGAGCTGGGCCTGGGCTACCGCACCAGCGTCCTGAAGAACACCGATGCCGCGATCGTGCTGCGGGTGCGGTTCGCGCTGCCCGGTGGTGGGGCCAGCATGCCGATCGGCTACGCGGAGCTCGCCCGCGCGCTCGGCGTCGACCCCGGGGCCACGGTGCCGGCCGCGGCGGCGCGCGAGGCGGTCCTCGAGCTGCGCCGCGGCAAGGGCATGGTGCTCGACGCCGCCGACCACGACACCTGGAGCGCCGGCTCCTTCTTCACCAACCCGATCGTCGACGACGCGGCGGTCCCGGACCCGGCGATGCCGCGCTGGCCGGCCGGGAAGGGCCGCGCCAAGCTGCCCGCCGCCTGGCTGATCCAGCACGCGGGGTTCGGCCGCGGCCACCAGGGGCCCGGCGGGCGGGTCGGGCTGTCGACGCGGCACGTCCTCGCCCTCACCAACCGCGGCGGCGGCAGCACCGCCGACCTGCTGGCGCTGGCCCGCGAGGTCCGCGGGGGCGTGCGTGAGCGGTTCGGGATCGACCTGCACCCGGAGCCCGTGCTCGTCGGCTGCACCCTGTGACCGATGGTGACGTTTCACCGCCCCGGGGCGTGTGCAACCCCGCCCGCGTCGGCGGTCGTCGCTGTCGGTGGTGACGCGTAACCTCGTCGGTCGGACGCCCGGCGCGGGCAACGTCCGCCGCCCCTCCGCGTCCTGATGTGGGGCGAGGTTTACGTACGGGGGAGGACGATGAGGCGGTTCCTGCTGGTCCTGGCCGTGATCGCGGTCGGGACCGTCGGTGTGGTCACGGCGGCGACGGCCGCCGGGCGCGGCGGCGACACCACGCCGGCGTTGCTGGCGAGGGCGGCGACGCTGGCCTACCAGCCGGCTGCGCAGGCCACCGGGGTGAGCCCGACGTCGCCCGTCACGGTGACGGTGACGGACGGCACCCTCGAGCAGGTCGCGCTGACCAACCCGCAGGGGAAGCAGGTCACCGGCTCGCTGAACGCGGACCGCACCGTCTGGACCAGCGGCGAGCCCCTGGGTTACGACACCGAGTACACCTGGTCCGGCACCGCGAGGGGCGAGGACGGCGTCGGCGTGCCGCTGGCGGGTGGCTTCCACACCGTCGTCCCGACGAAGCAGGTCCGGGGCGTGATCAACATCGGCGACGGCCGGACCGTCGGGATCGCCGCCCCGATCGAGATCCAGTTCAACAGCCACGTCGAGGACCGCGCGGCCGTCGAGCGGGCGCTGAGCGTGCGGACCTCGGTGCCGGTCGAGGGCGCCTGGGGCTGGCTGCCGGACGAGGCCGGCGGCTCCCGCGTGCACTGGCGGCCGAAGGAGTACTGGCCGGCCCACACGACGGTCTCGGTCGCGGCGAAGCTCTACGGGGTCGACTACGGCGGCGGGCAGTTCGGCGCCGCGGACGTGACCAGTGACTTCCGGATCGGCCGCGCGCAGGTCGTCAAGGCGGACGCGCAGTCGTACCGCATGGTCGTGGTCCGGGACGGCGTGCAGGTGGCCGACTACCCCGCGAGCTACGGGCTGGCCGCCGACCCGAACCGCAACACGCGCTCCGGCATCCACGTGGTGACCGAGAAGTTCACCGACAAGCGGATGGTCAGCGAGCAGTACGGCTACGACGTCGTGGAGAAGTGGGCCGTGCGGATGAGCAACAACGGCGAGTTCATCCACGCCAACCCGGCCTCGGCGAACGCGCAGGGCTCCTCGAACGTGACCCACGGCTGCGTCAACCTGTCGCTGGAGAACGCCAAGGCCTACTACGACACGGCCCTCTACGGCGACCCGGTCGAGGTCACGGGCACCCCGGTGCAGCTCTCGGCCAAGGACGGCGACATCTGGGACTGGACCCTGTCCTGGGACCAGTGGCAGCGGCTGTCGGCCCTCTGACCGACCGGCCTGCGGCTCTCCGACCGATCGCGCGGCCGGGCCCGGCGCGCGGTTGGTGCCCGGCCGCCTCGGGTAGGCAGGGGCCATGACCGATCCGTCCGTGAACGACACCGCCGCCGAGCGCGCCGAGACCCGCGCCGAGCCGCTGCCCGAGGAGGCGCGGGTCACCGGGCCGGACGAGGACCGGTACGCCGAGGCCGAGGGCATCCTCGCGGACTCCGAGGAGCGCATCGCCGAGGCCGACGCGGGCCCCGCGCCCTCCGACGCCGCCTACGAGAACCGGCGGTCGGAGGACACCGTCTGAGTCGCCCGGCGGTCAGTCCTCCCGGTAGGCGCGGCTGGCGCTCGCCTGGGCCCGCGGCATGAGCGTGATCTGGTCCAGGTTCACGTGGCTCGGCCGGGTCGCCGCGAAGGCGATCACGTCCGCCACGTCCTCGGCCGTCAGCGGCTGCAGGCCGCGGTAGACGTTGTCCGCCTTCTCCTGGTCGCCCCCGAAGCGGACCAGCGAGAACTCGGTCTCCACCATGCCCGGGCAGATCTCGGTGAGCCGGATCGGCTCGCCGAGCAGCTCCCCGCGCAGCGTGCGGTGCAGCATCGCCTGGGCGTGCTTGGCGCCCGTGTAGCCCGCGCCGTTGTCGTAGGGGGCGAGCGCCGCGATCGAGGTGACCGTGATGATGTGCCCGTCGCCGGAGGCGCGCAGCTTCGGCAGCAGGCCCTGGGTGAGCCGCAGCGTGCCGATCACGTTGGCCTCGAACATCCAGCGCCAGTCGTCCTCGTCCGCCTCGGCGACCGGCTCGAGCCCCTTGGCGCCACCGGCGTTGCTCACCAGCAGCCGGCACTCCTGGACCGCCTCGACGAAGGCGGCGGCCGATGCCTTGTCCGTGACGTCGAGCCGTAGCGCGGTGCCGTCGATCTCCTTGGCGACGGCCTCCAGACGGTCGACGCGGCGGGCGCCGAGCACGACGTGGAAACCGGCCTCGGCGAGGGCGCGGGCGGTGGCGGCTCCGATGCCGGAGCTGGCCCCGGAGACGACGGCGGTGGGACGGTCGGTCATGCCGCGAGCCTAGTTCGCCGCCCCGGACCGGACCGCGTGCCCGTGTCCGCGGTGGACCCGGGCGGCCCGACGGGCTCAGCCGTCGAGGCCGCGCTGGGCCAGCCGGGAGCCGCGCCGCGCCGCCGCCCGCTGCCAGCGGAAGATGCCGAACCCGATGGCGCCGAGCACCGTGCCCGTCACGCAGGTGGTGAACCAGATGTCCAGGGGTCGGTCGGCCACGACGTGGGCGACGAACAGGCCGATCGCCCCGCACAGCCACAGCAGCGTGCCGATGCCCGCGACCAGCGTGACGTCGGTGGTGCTGCGGGGCAGGGGCGGCGGATCGACCACGCGCCGAGCCTAGTCCGCCCCGGCGCTCGCTCCCCGCGAACACGGGGTCGATGTGCCTCGCGCTGTCCTCGGGCGCGCGGGTGCTGGCCACACCGGGGCACACCGCGGGCAGCATCGCCCTCGTGCTCGACGACGCCGGCGTCGTCTTCACCGGCGACCTCGCGGCCGAGTACGAGGGCGGGGTGATCCTGGGGCCGTTCACCACCGACCGCGAGCTCGCCCGCCGGTCCTTCCGGCGGTTCGCCGAGGTCGAGGTCGAGCCGGCGTGCGTCGGGCACGGGCGCCCGATCGCCGGGTCGGTGCTGCGGGCGGCGGCCCGGGCGGCGGAGGTGCCGGACCCGCTCGGGTGATCACGGCGGCGTCGCAACCCGGCCGGATGCCCGCCCGCCCGCCGCTCAAACGCGGCGTTCACCCAGTTCGACCGGGTGGCGCGCGAACCTGGTCCACAGTGCCCGTCGGGTGAGCGGCGCACGGGGCGGACGCCTACCGTGTGCCCGTGCTGGAGCGTCTGTTCAAGCTCACGGAACGCAAGACGACGGTGTCCCGCGAGATGCGCGGCGGCCTCGTCACGTTCGTGACGATGTCCTACATCATCGTGCTGAACCCGCTGATCCTCGGCAGCGTGGCGCCCGGTGACCCGAGCGCGAAGGCGGACGCGCTGGGCAACATCCTGCCGATCGGGCAGGTGGCCGCGGTGACGGCGCTCGTGGCGGGCGTCATGACGATCCTCTTCGGACTCGTCGCGAACCTGCCCTTCGCGATCGCCACGGGCCTCGGCATCAACACCCTGCTCGCGGTCACGATCGCACCGCTGATGTCCTGGCCCGAGGCCATGGGCCTGGTCGTGCTCGACGGCATCGTGATCGTCGTCCTCGCCGTGACGGGCTTCCGGACCGCGGTGTTCAACGCCGTGCCCGCCGCGCTCAAGTCCGCCATCGCCGTCGGCATCGGCGCGTTCATCGCGCTGATCGGGCTCGTCGACGCCGGCTTCGTCCGCCGCCTGCCGGACGCCGCGAACACGACGGTGCCGGTCGGCCTGGGGATCAACGGCTCGATCGCCTCCTGGCCGACCTTCGTCTTCGTGATCGGGCTGCTGCTCACGGGCGTGCTGGTGGTGCGCGGGGTCCGGGCCGGCCTGCTGATCGGCGTGGTCGCCACGACGGTCATCGCGATCATCGTCGAGGCGATCGTCAAGGTCGGGTCCTCGGCCACCAACCCCAAGGGCTGGTCGCTGTCTGTGCCGGCGCTGCCGGACAGCGTGGTCGGCTGGCCCGACCTCTCCCTGGTCGGCGACTTCTCCTTCGGTGCCTTCGGGCGGCTCGACGCGCTGACCGTGATCCTGCTGGTGTTCACACTGGTCCTGGCCAACTTCTTCGACGCCATGGGCACCATGACCGGGCTCGGCCAGCAGGCCGGGCTGACGGACGACCGGGGGCAGCTGCCGAACATCGGCCGGGCCCTGGTGGTCGAGGGCGCCGGCGCGGTGGCCGGCGGCGTCGGCTCGTCGTCGTCGAACACGGTCTTCGTGGAGTCCGCCTCGGGCATCGCCGAGGGCGCACGCACCGGACTGGCCAACGTGCTCACCGGCGTGCTGTTCCTGGCGGCGATGTTCTTCACCCCGCTCTACGCCATCGTGCCGGTGGAGGCGGCGGCGCCGGCGCTCGTGGTCGTCGGGGCGCTGATGTTCCGGCAGGTCGCGGGCATCGAGCTGACCGAGCTGCGGACCGCGCTGCCGGCCTTCCTGACGATCGTGATCATGCCCTTCACGTACTCGATCGCCAACGGCATCGGGGCCGGGTTCATCAGCTACGTCGTGCTGTCCGCGGCCACCGGCAAGGCGCGCCAGGTGCACCCGCTCATGTGGGTCGTCGCGGTGGCGTTCGTGGGCTACTTCGCGGTGGGCCCGCTGCGTGCGCTCTTCGGGTAGTTGTAGTAAACTAACTACATCGTGAGTGCTGTCGCCGAAACCCCGGTCCCTGCAGGTTCCGAGAGAGGTTCCGATTCGGCGCACCCACCGCCGGGAGGCATGTTCGCCTCGCTGCGCGTGCCCAACTACCGGCTCTTCGTCTCGGGCCAGGTGGTGTCCAACGTCGGCACCTGGATGCAGCGGATCGCGCAGGACTGGCTGGTCCTCGACCTGACCCACGGCAGCGCGACCGCGCTCGGGATCGCGGCGGCCCTGCAGTTCGCGCCCACGCTGGTGCTCTCGCTGTGGGGCGGGGTGCTGGCCGACCGGGTGGACAAGCGGCTCGTCCTGGTCGGGATCCAGCTGGCGATGGGGCTGTGCGCGGTGGTGCTCGGCACGGTCGTGCTCACCGGCGTGGTCGCGCTGTGGCAGGTCTACCTGCTGTGCCTGCTGCTGGGCTGCTTCTCCGCGCTCGACGCCCCGATGCGGCAGGCCTTCGTGTCCGAGATGGTGGGGCCGGGTCAGGTCGTCAACGCCGTCGCGCTCAACTCGCTGTGCTTCAACCTCGCCCGGATCGTCGGGCCCGCAGTGGCCGGCGTGCTGATCGTCGCGGTCGGGACGGGCTGGGTCTTCCTGATCAACGCCGTGAGCTTCGCCGCGGTGATCACGGGCCTGCTGCTCATGCGACCGGAGAAGCTGTACCGGACCGAGCGGGTGCCACGGGCCCCGCACCAGCTCCGCGACGGGCTCGCCTACGTCCGGAGCCGGGCGGACCTCATGGCCGTCATGGTGCTGGTCTTCCTGGTCTCGACCTTCGGGATCAACTTCTTCATGACGCTCGCCCTGCTGGCCCGCAACGTCTTCGGGCGCGACGCGGAGGGCTACGGCCTGCTCACCACGCTGCTGGCCGTCGGGTCGGTGCTCGGGACGACGGCCGCCGCCCGGCGCACCCGGAAGCCGCGGCTGCGCCTGGTCGCCGGCGCCGGTGTGGTGTTCGGCGCGCTGCTGGTGGTGGCCGGGCTGATGCCGACGTACCTCGCGGCGGGGCTCGCGCTCGTGCCCGTCGGGTTCGCGGCGCTGATCTTCACCACGGCCGCGAACTCGTCCGTGCAGCTCTCGGTCGACCCGACCATGCGCGGCCGGGTGATGGGGCTCTACATGCTGCTCCTGCTGGGCGGGACGCCGCTGGGCGGGCCGCTGCTGGGGCTGCTGGCCGAGCACTTCGGCGGGCGCGCGCCGCTGGTCGTCGGCGGGATCGTGACGGTGCTGTCCGTGCTGGTCGTCGGCCTGGTCCTGGCTCGCCGATCGGGGATCGCGAACTTCTCCGGATCAAGGGCTTGACGGCGCTACCAAGGTAAGGCTAACTTCATCTTGTCGCTTCGTGGTGGGAGCGGCGCGTCAGTTCGGGAAGGACCAGGCCCTCCGGCTCCGGCCGGGGGCCTGGTTCGTTCTCGGGCTCGGCCAGGCCCCGGGCAGGTCCGGCCGGTGCGACTCCGACCCGACGCCGGCCCTACCGGCGACGGGTGAGACCGACGCCGACGAGGCAGAGTGCGCCGCCGAGCAGCGCCAGGGCCGGTGGGGCCTCGGCGAGCAGCAGTGCCGAGAGCCCAACCGTGATCGGCGGGACCAGGTAGGTGGTCACCCCGAGGCGACCGGCGTCCATCCGCGCGAGGGCGTAGGCCCAGGTGCTGAAGGCGAGCGCGGTCGGGACGAGCCCCAGGTAGGCGAGCCCGGCCGTCGCGCTCCAGTCGGCCGCGACCAGGTCGCGGGCGAGGGGGCCGGCGAACGGCAGGCAGGCGACGGTCCCGATCGCGCAGGCCAGGAACGTCACCTGCAGGGCGGGGAGCCGGCGCAGCACGGGCTTCTGGGCCAGGACGCCGACGGCGTACGTGACGGCCGCGACCACGCACAGCACGATGCCGAGCAGGTCCGAGCCGTCGCCGCCGGCCGTCGACGCACCGATCACCACGGCCCCGGTGAACGCCACGCCCGCCCCGATCACGAGCCACCGCGGGAAGCCCTCGTGCAGCAGCACGCCCGCGAACAGGGCGATCAGGATCGGCCCGACGTTGACCAGCATCGCCGTCGTGCCGGCGTCGACGCGCTGCTCCGCGGCGCTGAGGGCCACGTTGTAGACCGCGAACCAGGCCAGGCCGCACAACACCAGCAGGGCCCACTCGCGGGGCGACGGACGGACCCAGCGGCCGCGGGCGAGGAGCAGGGCGCCGAGCGCGAGGGTGCCGACGGCGAGGCGGCCGAGGGCGAGCGCCCCCGGCTCGTAGGTGCGGCCGACGAACCGGATCCCGACGAACGCGCTCGCCCACGCCAGCACGGTCACGCAGACCGCGGCCAGGGCACCCCGGCGGGGTCCGGCGGGGGTCGCGTGCTCGGTGGCCGGGGCGGCGGTGGCCGCGGGGTCGGTCGTTCCGGTGGTGAGGTCGTCGGTGGTGAGGTCGTCGGCGGGGACGATCGGGTCGGCTGCCGGGACGTCGGGGTCGGTCGTCGCGGCGTCCCGGGCGGATTCGTGCACGGCTCAACGCTAGGCCCCCGGTCCGACCGGTCTCGCGCGGATTTCCGCCAGGGGGTTGCGGACCGAGCGAAGGGTAGGCTAACTTCAGTACGTCGCTTCGTGGTGGGAGCGGCGCGTCAGTTCGGGAAACGAGTGGGCCCCGGCCGGATCGGCCGGGGCCCACTCGCGTCGGAGGGTCCTCCGCACCGGTCGTTCCGCGTCAGAGGTCGTACTGGCGGACCCAGTCGACCTCCATCCGGGACTCGCGGACCTCGCCACCGTGCGGGAACCAGTCCAGCTGGATCGTCAGGTGCATCGGCCCCGGCGGCAACGTCTTCCTGTCCTCCGTGCGCCACCACTCCTCGCCGTCGACGAACGCCGCGATGTGGTCCGGCGTCCACTCCACCGCCCAGTTGTGCCACTGCGTGGCGTCGATCTCCACGCTGCCGTGCAGCTGCGAGTTGTCCGAGCCGTAGTGCAGGAACATGTCGGTGCTCTGCCGGTCGGGGTCGGACATCTCCATGAAGTCGACCTCGCCGCCCGAGGGCCAGTCCTCGGCGTCGGGCCAGAGGAGCAGCAGGGCGTGGTAGCTGCGGTCGCTCTCCGGGGCGCGGACGCGGCCCTCCCAGCGGCCGTACTTCTGCCCCGGGTTCCAGGCCATGCCACCCGTGGTGCCGTCCGGTGAACCGGTGACGACGAGGACTCCGTTCTCGATCGAGAACGCGTCGGGGGAGCGGCGGCCCTTCCCGCCGTGCCCGGCGCCGTCGTAGAGCCCCCAGCCGTCCAGGCCGTCGCTGAAGTCGTCCACCCGGTTCAGGGTGCCCCAGCCGAGGGTCGCGGCTGCGGTACGGCCCTCGCCGGTGCGGGTGAGGCGGCCGGTGGTACCGGTGGTGGCGCGCCGGCTCGGGCTCAGAGCGGAGTCGCGGGTGGCACCGTCCTGCGCGGCGCGGCTCCGGGCGGGGCCGAGGGTCGCGGGGCGGCGTGGCGGGGCCGGGATCCGGCGAACCCGCTCGCCCCCGCTGTCGGCGCGCTCGGCCGCCGTCCGGACCACCGGGAGGTCGGCCGGCGAGGCCGCCGCCCCCGGCCCGACGAGACCGAGCACCGCGGCGACCCCGGTGGCCAGGAGGCGCGCGAGGTGGGCGGTCAGGTCGATGGGGGGCACGGCCTCACTCCTCGGTCACTGCGCGAAGCTGACGTGGACGTGGTCGAAGTGGCCGCCGGTGACGTCGCTCGTGTCGTAGACGCTGCTCGTGTAGGGCCGGCCCCAGCCGCCCTCGTCGGTCACCGAGGGGTCCCAGTAGCGGCCCTGCCAGATCAGGTACGCGACGGCGAGCGGCCCGGCGTGCGTGCGCAGGTGGTTCGCGACCGCCCAGCCGGCGGCCAGCTCGTCGCCCTCGGGGAAGGCCCCGGCGGTGCCGGGGAAGAAGTCGCAGGCGCGGCCCTGCGGGTGGTCGCTGCGCGGGTTCCAGGCGTGGGCGTCCCAGCAGCCGGCCGAGCGGATCGCGGGGCCGCTGCCGAGGGGGCCGAACGCCGCGGTCACCGCCGCGACGCCGTGCCGGGTCGCGCCGGTGACGCAGCCGTCGCCGCCGGTCGGGTCGGGCGGGGTGCAGGCGGTGCGGCCGCCCGTCCACGCGGTCGGTGCGGCGGCGGGGACGGCCCGGTCGCGGGCTCCGGTCACGGCCTTGCGCAGGGCGTCCGGACAGGCGGTCGCGCAGCTGCCGGCCGGTGCGGGCCGGCGGAGCATCCTCGCGACGCCCGTGCGCAGGGCCGAGCAGGTTCGCCGCAGGTCGGTGACCGGGCGGGCTCGTCCGCGGACCGGGCGGCCACCCGTCGGACGACACCCGCACGGGCAGGCGCGAGCTCCGGGCACTGCTGCGCCGCCACCCGCTCGACGAGGGGTGCGCGGGTGGGGGCGGGGACCACCCGGACGTCGTCGACATCGGGCTGCTCGGACGACCCGGTCCCGGTCGGTCCTGCTTCGGCGGCGGCGAGGTGGACGGCGGGGGCCGGCGGGCTCGCGCTTGCGAGTCCCGCCGCCACGAGCGCGGCGGCGAGCAGCAGGCGGAACACGGGCTCATCCCTGCCGGCCGGCGGTGGTGGTCATGCCGACCGGCCCCCGACCTCGAGGAGCCGGATCCCGCGGACGGGACGGAGATCGGGGTGCGGGCCGGCGCCGACGCCCCGGTCAGGCGATCCACCGGTGACCGTCGGCGCAGCGTCGGACGGGGACAGGATCGGCTGGACGCGGGTGGAGGCGGCAGGGACCGCCGGTGTGGCCCCTGGCACCTCGACCGCCGCCGAATCCGCCGGCCGGAGGTGTTCGGGGCCCGGGTGCGAGGGGACGGCGATCGAGGTCAGGGGGCCGTCGGCGCCGACCGGGACGAAGGCACGGTACGACGTGAACGGGCGCTCTCCGCCGGCCGCCGGTCGTGCGGGTGGCGGGACCGGCCGGGATATCGCGCTCGCCGCGGGACGGCCGAGCCTGCCCGAATCGGCGACCGCCCGCGCCAGGCGTGCGACGGCGTCGAGGTAGGGCCGCAGGGCACGCGGGAGCCGCTCGCGCGGCGTCCCGAGCAGGCCCGCGGCCTCGCGGTACGGGTCGACGATCCCGCGCCACCGTCCCACGTGCGGTAGCAGGACGACCGCGGACCAGCCCGGGCCGAGCTCGTCCAGCCGCTCGGGGTGCCGGCGGTCGGCGCCGTCGACCGTCACGGCGAGCACCGGCGGCACCGCGGTCGGATCGACGAGGTCGGCGATCCGCACCGCCCGGTCCAGCGACTCGGCGCTGCTGCGGCAGACCACGATGTCGGCCTCGGCGCCCGCGCCGGTCCCGCTGTCCCGGCCGTGCAGGGCGAGGGCGAGCGTGGTCGTGCCGACACCACCGGACACGCCGGCGACGGACGGTGGACGGAAGCCGGTCATCGCATCTCCAGGGGAGCGTCGTCGAGGTCGGTCTCGAAGGCCGGGCCGGGGGCCGGGTCGGGATCGGTGGCGGGCGGGTCGGGGGCCTCGTCGTCGAGCTCCTCCTCGGCGTCCACGACGAGCCGGTCGCCCTCCACCCGGACGGCCACGCCGATGCGCACCCACCGGCCGGGGAGCCCACGCCACCCGCGGGCGGCGGGGGCGGGTGCGGCGGCCGGGACGGCGGGCCCGTCGTCCGGGTCGTCCCCGGGGCCCGCGCGGCCGCCGGGGACCCGGCGGTAGGGGGTGACGCGGACCCGGACGTCGACGAGCACGCGGCCCTCGCCGTCCGGCCGGACGAGCCCGGGCAGGGCGAAGTCGGCGCGCTGCCGGCCGTGCCCGGACCAGCCGAGTCGGACCGGCCGGCGGTCGGCCAGGTAGTCCCCGAGCACGGCGGCGCGACGGTCGGGGTCGTCCTCGTCCCAGGAGAGGTAGTCGGCGGCGAAGGCGGCGGCCAGCGCGGCTGCCTCCGCCGGGTGCGGGACGGGGTGCCCGGCTCCGGCCAGGTCCGGAGCGGGCCCGGTCGGTCGTGTGCCGACGCGTGCCGGTGGAGCCGGGCTCCCGTTCCACTCGGCCGGCTCGAGCCCCCCTCGCAGCGTCGGAGATTCGGCCGTAGTGACGGACCAGGCCGCGGCGACGGCAGGTGAGCCGGCGTCGGGCCAGCTGCGGTGCGCGCCCGTCGCGGGGTCGGCCGTGATCGGCGGGAAGCCGTGCGGGTCGGTCGGCGGGTCGACGGGGGCGTCGGGCCGGTCCCGGTCGCGTCGCGGTGGTGCGAGCAGGTCCTCCGCGCGCCGCGAGAGCCGTGCGTGGCTGGTGGCGCTGCCGGGGACGATCTCCCGCGGCGCCCCGGCCGGGCGGCCGAACATCCGGAAGGCGGCCACGTCACCGCCTCCCGGGCATGCGGACTGGAGACATCGCTCCCTCTCGTGGGCGGGCGCTCCCGCCCGCGGAGGGCCGCGGGTTCGGCGAGCGAAGGACCGGCTGTGCCTTAAGGCGGGTGGCCGGTGGGACGAGAGGAACCCTAGGAATGCACGGTGCCGCGGCGAGGCGGAACGGAGCAGGAGTTCACTATCGCGAACACCCGGTGCTCACCGCCGGCGCACACCTCTCGACCCGCGCTGCCGGAACTCCGACTCGCGAAGGGGCGGCGTGTCGCCGAACGCCGGGCTCAGGCGGGGAGGGCCCAGGTGTGGACGGGCTCGTTGGCCTCCGAGGCCTCCAGGTACCGCTCCAGCATCCCGGTCAGCGCACCCTGCCGGCTCGAGCCGCGGGCCTCGAGCGCCGCGACCGTGTCGAGCTGCCATGTCGCGCCCGTCCGGCCCGTCACGCACCGCCGCTCGACGACCGTCAGGTACCGGTCCCGCACGGCCGAGCTCACGCCCCACCGGGCCAGGCCCTCGTGGGCGAGCGGGAGCAGCTTGCGCAGGGCCAGCTCGTCCGGCTTGATCCACCCCGTGCCCGGCCAGTAGAGCGGCGCCTCCATGCCGTGCCGCGCGGCGGTCGTGAAGTTCTCCTCGGCCGCCTCGAAGGACATCGACTGCCACAGCGGCTGGTCGGCCTCCACGAGCACGCGCAGCAGCCCGTAGAAGAACAGCGCGTTGGCCACCATGTCGACCGCGGTCGGCCCGGCGGGCAGCACCCGGTTCTCCAGCCGGATGTGCGGCTGCCCGTCCGCGACGTCGTAGACCGGCCGGTTCCACCGCCAGATCGTGCCGTTGTGCAGCTTGAGCTCGTCGAGGTCCGGCACCCCGCCGTTGCGTAGCGTCGTCATCGGGTCGGAGTCGCCAGGGAACGGGACGATTCCCGGGAAGTACCGCGCGTTCTCCGCGAACAGGTCGAGCACCGAGGAGATCCAGCGCTCGCCGAACCACACCCGCGGCCGGACGCCCTGGTTGCGCAGCTCGACCGTCCGGACGTCGCAGGCCTGCGTGAACAGCGGGATCCGGGTCTCGGCCCACAACCGCGAGCCCAACAGGAACGGCGAGTTCGCCCCCAGTCCGAGCTGCACGCCGGCCAGGCACTGCGCGGCGTTCCAGTACGCCGGGAAGGAGCTCGGCGACACCTGCAGGTGCAGCTGCATCGACGTGCAGGCGGCCTCGGGGATGATCGTCTCGAAGTCCGCCGTGAACCGCTCCGGCGCCACGGCGTGCAGCCCGCCCGGGTCCCCGCCCGAGATGTCGACGTGGATCGGCTCGCCCCGCGCCGCCAGCATCTGGTCGTTGAGGACGGCGTACCGGTCGTCGGCGGAGATCGACTCGGCGACGAGGTGGCTGCGCTCCAGCGTCGGCAGGATCCCGATCATGGCGAGCTGGGACTTGCAGTCCCGCGCCTTGGCCCGCGCGACGGCCAGCTCGTCGAGCAGCTCGTGCTCCAGGTGCCGCCACTGGTCACCGGGCAGCGGGCGCGGCGGGAGGTTCAGCTCGATGTTCCAGCGGCCGAGCTCGGTCTGGAACTCGGAGCCGCCGATGGCATCGAGGACGTCCTTGCCGGTCATCGCGGGACTCAGCGAGCCGTCGACCAGGTTCAGCTCGACCTCGATACCGGTCATCGGGTCGTCCTCGGCGAACGGGTGCTCCCGCAGCATCGTCGTCAACGCCTCGAGGCAACGCTGCACCTTGGCTCGATACCGCTGGCGTTCCCGCCGACTGAACCGGGTCCGGTCGACGTCCTGGCCCATGCTCTCCCGATGCCTCCTAGCTGCCGGTCCGCCCGCGGCGGCTCTCCACCGTGACACATCCCCGGATGCGGCGGTACCGGCTGACCGGGCGACCCCGTGCGACGAACGGCAGACCACCTGGGACGATCGGTCGCCGTGGCCATCATCACCGCGATCGGCGACCCCACCGACCCCCGGCTCGACGACTACCGCGACCTCACCACCGCCGACCGCCGCCCCGACCGCCCCGGCGGCCGCGGGCTCGTGATCGCCGAGGGCGTGGTCGTCGTCCGACGTCTGATCGAGTCCCCCTATCCCGTCCGGTCCCTGCTCGGGGTACCCCGTCGGATCGAGGAGCTCACCGCCGATCTCGCACATCTGGACGTCCCCGCCTACGCGACGGACGCGGACACCATGGCCACCACCGTCGGCTTCCACCTCAACCGCGGGGTGCTCGCGGTCGCGGACCGCGCCGCGCCGGTCGACGCCGGCGAGCTCGCTCGGACCGCCCGCGTCCTCGCCGTGTGCGAGGGCGTCAACGACCACGAGAACCTCGGGTCCCTGTTCCGCAACGCCGCGGCCCTCGGCGTCGACGGCATCCTGCTCGGACCGCGCTGCGCCGATCCGCTGTACCGGCGGTCGGTGCGGGTGTCGATGGGGCACGTGCTGCGGGTGCCGTTCGCGGCCCTGCCCGACCCGTGGCCGCAGTCGCTGGACCTGCTGCGGGAGGCCGGTCTGCGGGTCGCCGCGCTGACGCCGGCGCCGGACGCGGTCCCGATCTCGGCCGCCGGGTTGGCGGGGGAGCGGGTGGCGCTGCTGCTGGGGGCCGAGGGGCCGGGTCTGACGCCGGAGGCGCTGGCCGCGGCCGACGTCCGGGTGCGGATCCCGATGGCCACGGGCGTCGACTCTCTCAATGTCGCAACGGCTGCCGCGGTGGCCTTCCACGCGGTGTCCGCGCCCGTACCCTGATCACGTGCACCTCGCTGCGGGGGGTCAGGTGGTGCTCGGTGAGCGGCGGCCGGGCGATGCCGTGCTGCCCGCGGACCTCACGGCCGACCTGCAGCAGTGGGGCGCGGTCGCGGCCAGCATCCGCGGGATCGAGGTACGGCCCGAGCAGCAGGACATCGTCAGCAGGCGCGGGCGCCAGCTGGCCGGGCGGGTGTCCGACGTCCTGGGCAGGCCTGTCGAGTACGTCGACCCCCTGACCGGGGGCATCGACCTGGTGCACGGCCGCACCACCGAACCGGTCCCGCTCGTCCCCCCGCATCCCGACGAGCCGACACCCTGGGCGACCGGGCTGGTGGTCGCGGCCTTCTTCGCGGTGCTCGCGGCGATCGGCGACATCACGCTCAGCCGGGCCTTCGGCGAGGCGTTCGGGCTGCTCTGGATCCCGGCGAACGTGCTGGTCGTCGGCGGTCTCGCACCCTCGCTCTGGCTGATCCGTCGGCTGCCCTTCTGGCGCTGGATCGGGCTCGGCGTGGCGGTGGGGCTCGGGGTGGCGTGGGTGGTGCTGCTGCTCGGGCAGTTCCTCTGACCCACGCCCGGCTCTCCGGTGGCCGCACATCCCCGACGACGTCGCACACCCCGTCGAGGAGTTGTGCGACAGCGTGATCGGTGTGCGGTGCGTTCTTCCAGGCTGCAGTGCGCCAGGGCGATGATTCCTCGGGCCGCTTCCGGGCCGTTCTTACCGACACCCAGCAGTCCGTCGCGACGCCTGCGCCGGTGGGGACACCCTTGAGCCCACCTTTGCAATGCCCGCGGATCCGCGTGCGGCGCGGAGCGGCCGACCCATGATCACTACTTGGGACCGCAATCCGCCCGATTCGGCGGGTCAGCGGTCACAGATGACGATCTTGGGCACGACATGCCCTGTCACGTGAGCCGTGCCCTTCCCGCCGATCGTGCCCGCCATCCGACGCTCGCAAATCGCGCTGCCAGAACTCCCGACTCGCGGTGCACGAACTCGCGACTCGCGGTGCAGGATCTCCCGACCGTGAGGACCGGAGAGCGGTCGCTCCTCAGCGGCCGCGGACGCCCAGCAGCACCTCGTCCCACGACGGCATGACCGGCTTGCCCTTCTTGGTGCGCTTGGCGGGGGCAGCCTGGTCGCTCCCGGTCCGGCCGGCGGGGCGCGCCTCGGCGGCCGGCGCCGGAGCGCTCTCGTCCTCTGCCGAGCTCGGGGCGGAGGGCTCGTCGGGCGCCTCGCCCACGGCGGGTGTCCGGTCGCGCTGCTCCTGCTGGGCGGGCCGCGCCGTGTCCTTCGCAGCCGTGGCCTTCGCAGGCGCAACCTTCTCGGAGTCCGTGTCCTTCGCCGGCTCTGCGGTCTTCCTGGCGTGTGCGTCCTGCGCCGGGTTCGTGGCCTTCTTCGGGGCCACGTCCTGCGTCGAGTCGGACGCGTCCTTCCCCGGAGCCGCGCCGGCGCTCGCCTTCTCCTGCGCCGGCCCGTTGCCGCGCGTGGTGCTCGAGGCGGTGCCCGACCGCACTGCTGTGCCGGCCGACGGCTTCGGGGTCTCGGCGGCTGCCGCCGGCTCGTCCTGCCCGGCCTTCTCCACGGGGTCGGCCGAGCGCTCGCGCCCCGCCGAGTCCCGCTCGCGCGGCGCGGACTCCGCGAAGGCGCCCTCACGGCCGATGGATCCGACAGCGGCGGTGCGCTCGTCCTCCGGGTCGCCGACACGCCGCACCGACGCCGACCCGATCGAGGCCGAACCCGCCCCGCCCGACGCCGAACCCGCCCCGCCCGACGCC
>NZ_BAABIC010000011.1:0-184828 GCF_039542425.1 Pseudonocardia yuanmonensis | reverse complement strand
CGACCCGGAGGAGCCCGACCCGGAGGAGCCCGACCCGGAGGAGCCCGACCCGGAGGAGCCCGACCCGGAGGAGCCCGACCCGGAGGAGCCCGACCCGGAGGAGCCCGACCCGGAGGAGCCCGACCCGGAGGAGCCCGACCCGGTGGACCCCGCCCCGGCCAACCCGGAGGCGACGTGCCCCGACCCGACCGACCCGGAGTCGACGATGCCGGACCGCCCGGCCTCCGCCGTCCGGGTGTCCGTGGTGAGCGTGTCCGTGCTGCGGGTCGCCGGGTGGGCCGGTGGTCCGGCCGGCTCGGACCGCACGTCCGGACGTGCGCCGCGCACCGGGTCCCGGCGCGGCGACGGCAGGGGGCCGCGCCGCTGCTCGGGGGCGATCCGGCGGGGGTCGCCGTTGACCGCGGCGGGCACGACCTCATCGGCTGCCATCTCGTCCGCGGAGTCGTCCGGCCGCGCCATGTCGATCACCGGGCCGACGGGTCGCAGCGGCTGCTGCGGGCGACCCTCGACGAGGTCCCGGGCGTGGTCGTCGAGCGCGATCACCGTGCCGCCGTGCGCGCCCGGCTGGAAGACCCAGTGGGCCCGGATGTCCGAGCGCCCGGACCGCCATCCGAGGGCGACGACCCACTTGCCGTCCTCGCCCTTCCAGCTGTCCCACTCGGCGCCCGTGTGGTCCTGTCCGCGCAGCCCGAAGGTGTGCGCGACGGTCTCGGCGAGCGTCCGCACGTCCGGCCCGTCGTCCCGGACGGGGTGCGCGGCGCGGGCCAGCTCGGCCGTCCGGGCGCGTTCGAGGAGCACCGGATAGGCGAAGCGCTCGATCTTATGGACGGGCACCCCGGCGACGGAGGCGACCTGTTCCACGGACGCCCCGGCCCGGATCCGGGCTTGGATCTCGCGTGGTCGCAACTGGCTCTCCAACTCGATCGCGATCTGTCCGAGCCGGGTCAGGTCCCCTCGCGCGGCTGCCCGGAGCTGCTCGTCGGCGGGCACGGTGAAACGTTCGTGGCGCGCGGAGTCCTCGAGGACCACCGAACCGTCCTCGGTGATCCCGACGACCCGCAACGCCCGCATATCCGCCGGCCCCCTCGCTCGCTCTGACCCCGTCCGGGTGACGGTAGTTGCCGAATCGTGTCCGACGAGTGAGGCGCGCCGGTGCGCCCTTCCGGCCCTCGACGTGGCCTTCTGGTCCGCACCGGCGACCTCTCGCGCCGGTGGACACTCCGTACCGTCGCACGTCGTGCCGACATCGGTGTAGCTGAGGCGCATGTTACTGATGTGACTACGTTCCGTCACCTCAGGACGTGCGAAACGGCCGGGTCGCGCGAGGCGACCCGGCCGTTCGAGGAGGTGGGGGCTACCGAGCCCCGAGGTACGCGGGCTCGATACTCCGCGCTCCGCTCAGCGCAGGTGTTCGATCCGCGAGCTCCGCTCAGCCCAGCCGCTCGACGACCCAGTCGATGCAGGTCGTCAGCGCGGCGACGTCCGCGGGCTCGACCGCCGGGAACATCCCGATCCGCAGCTGGTTGCGGCCCAGCTTCCGGTACGGCTCGGTGTCGACGATCCCGTTCGCCCGCAGGATCTTCGCGACGGCCGCGGCGTCGACCGAGTCGGCGAAGTCGACCGTCCCGACGACCTGGGACCGGTGAGCCGGGTCGGTCACGAACGGCGTGGCGTACTCCGACTTCTCCGCCCAGGAGTAGAGCCGCGTCGACGACTCCTTGGTGCGCGCCACACACCCGTCGAGCCCGCCGAGGCCGAGCATCCAGTCGATCTGGTCGGCCAGCATGATCAGCGTCGCGACGGCCGGGGTGTTGTACGTCTGGTCCTTGACCGAGTTGTCGACGGCGGTGGCCAGCGACAGGAACGGCGGGATCCAGCGGTCGCCCGCGGCCAGCTCGGCGACCCGCTCCAGCGCGGCCGGCGAGAGCAGCGCGATCCAGAGCCCGCCGTCCGAGGCGAAGCCCTTCTGCGGCGCGAAGTAGTAGGCGTCCGCCTGGGTGATGTCGACGGGCAGGCCGCCGGCGCCCGAGGTGGCGTCGATCGCGACGAGCTGGCCGTCGATGGCGGACTCCGGCCGGACGACCGGGACCGCGACGCCGGTCGAGGTCTCGTTGTGGGCCCAGGCCAGGACGTCGCACGACGGGTCGGCGGTCGGCTCGGGCGCGCTGCCCGGCTCGGCGGCCACGATGACCGGGTCGGCGAGGAACGGCGCACCCTTGGTGGTGTCGGCGAACTTCGAGGAGAACTCGCCGTAGGTCAGGTGCAGCGACCGCTCCCGGACCAGCCCGAACGCCGCGGCGTCCCAGAAGGCCGTGGAGCCGCCGTCGCCGAGGACGACCTCGTAGCCCCCGGGCAGCGAGAACAGCTCGCGCAGGCCGGCGCGCACGCGCCCGACCAGCGACTTCACCGGCTTCTGCCGGTGCGAGGTGCCCATCACGTCCGCGGCGTCCGCGAGCGCCCGGAGCTGCTCGGGGCGGACCTTGGACGGTCCGCAACCGAACCGCCCGTCGCCCGGGAGGAGGTCGGCGGGGATCTGCAGGTCGGTGCTGGTCGACGCGGTCACGTACCCCAGTGTCGCAAGACACGGGCGCGTGTGGGGTGCCGGGTGCGCCCTGCACGCAGGATGGCCGCGTCGTTCCGGCCACGAGGGTGAGGTCCGTGTCACCGGGCCGGCGCAGTACGACGGCCGTCCGGGCGACGCGGCCCACGGTCCGGGGCGAACCTGCAACGTCTCGTCATGATCGATCGAGATACCGGTTCGGAACGGGACGGGAAGGACCGAGATGGAGATCGACTGCGCGCTCGCCACCGGGGTGGCGACGCCCGAGCACGTCGCGCTGGCCGAGGAGCTCGGCTTCGCCCGGGCGTGGTGCCACGAGGCGCCCCGCAGCTACCCCGACACGGGCATGGCGCTCGCCGTCGCGGCCGAGCGGACCTCGCGGATCCGCATCGGCCTGGCGGTCGGCGGGCACTGGCGACGGGCGGCGGCCGACGCCGGCGCGCTCGCCGACCTCGCCGCGCGGGCGCGGGGCCGGACCGAGCTGGTCGTCGGACTGCCGGGCGGCACCGGCCGGGATCCCGAGGCGCACGCCACCGCGATCCGCGAGGTGCTCCAGCGCGAGCACGGCGTCGGCGGTGTGCCGGCGTGGTTGGGCCGACCGGGCGCGACCGAGTACGTGCCGATGACCTTCGGCGTGCGGTCGCCGCGCGGGGCCGCCCTGCGCACGGTCGTCGAGGTGACGCCGGGTGCGGACCTGCACCGCCTCGTCGCCGGGTTGCGGCCGGCGGGGCTGCTGCTGCGCCCCACGGGCTCGGACGTCGGCCGGGAGCTGACCGAGTTCGCCGAGGCCGTGCGGGCGCTCGAGCTCGCCGGCGTGGCCTGAGGGGGTCAGGCGCCCGCCGGCGCCCGGTACATCCGCCGGTAGGCCAGCGGCGACATGCCGATCGCGGCGTGCAGGTGCTGGCGCAACGACACCGTGGTGCCGAACCCGCAGCGCTCGGCGACCCGCTCGACCGGCAGGTCCGTGGTCTCCAGCAACCGCCGCGCCCGGTGCACCCGCTGCGTGGTCAGCCACCGTCCGGGACTCTCGCCGGTCTCGGCCCGGAAGCGCCGGGTGAAGGTGCGCACGCTCATTGCGGCCCGGCCGGCCAGCTCGTCGAGCCCGATCGGGGCGTCGAGGTGGTCGAGCGCCCAGGCCCGCGCGCCGGCGGTGCCCGCGCCGGACACCTCCGGCACCGGCGCCTCGACGAACTGCGACTGCCCGCCCTCCCGCCACGGGGCGACGACGGCCCGGCGCGCCACCGTGGCGGCCACCTCGGCCCCGTGGTCCCGCCGGACGACGTGCAGGCACAGGTCGATCCCCGCGGCGTTGCCCGCCGAGGTGAGGACCGCGCCGTCGTCGACGAACAGGACGTCCGGGTCCAGCGCGACCTGCGGGTAGAGCCGGCGGAAGCGGTTGGTCCAGCGCCAGTGCGTGGTCGCGGGCCGCCCGTCGAGCAGGCCGGCGGCGGCGAGCACGAAGGCACCGGTGCAGATCGACATCACCCGGTCCGCGCCGCGCAGCACCCGCGCGATCCGCGGGTCGACCGCGCCGTCCGTCATCCAGGGGCCCTCGAGGTGCCCGGGGACGACGAGCGTGTCGGCCTCCTCGAGGATCTCCGGCCCGTGCTCGGGCAGCACCGAGTAGCCCGCGGAGGTGCGGACCGGCCCGCCGTCGAGTGTCGTCACCCGGACGTCGTAGAGCGGTTCGCCGACGGGCCCGACGGCGCCGCCCATCAACTTGTGCGGCAGCCCCAGCTCGAACGCGATGACGGTGGGCATGGCCAGCACGACGACCCGGTGCATGGCCGGATTCTTTCACAGGGTGGCCGTCCGGCCACTTCCATCGACGGCGTCGATCGGTGACGCTGCATCCCGTGAGTGAACTCAGCCCAGTCGTCGACGTCCCGGCGCCCGTCCGCCGCCGCCGTGTGCACCCCGCGTGGTGGGCGGCGGCGGCGACCTTCCTCGCCATCATCGGCGCGGCCGGCTTCCGGTCCACGCCCGGCGTCATGGTCGAGCCGCTGCACGCCGAGTTCGGCTGGTCCATCGGGGAGATCTCGATCGCGCTCTCGGTGAACCTGGCGCTGTTCGGGCTGACCGCGCCGTTCGCGGCCGCGCTCATGGAGCGCTTCGGCGTGCGGCAGGTGGTGTCGGTCGCCCTGGTGATGGTGGCCGTGGGCGCGGGCTGCACCGTGTTCATGACGGCCTCGTGGCAGCTCGTGCTGCTCTGGGGCGTGGTCGTCGGGCTGGGCACCGGGTCGATGGCGATGGCCCTGGTGGCGACGGTCGTCGGGCGCTGGTTCGTGGCCCGCCGCGGCCTGGTCACCGGCATCCTCACCGCGGCCAACGCGACCGGCCAGCTGATCTTCCTGCCCGTGATCGCGCACGTCGTCGAGAGCTCCGGGTGGCGCGTCGCGTCGCTCACGGTGGCCGCGGCGGCGCTGGTCGTGGTGCCGGTCGTGCTGCTGCTCCTGCGCAACCGGCCCGCGGACGTCGGCGAGCTGCCCTACGGCGGCACCGAGGCGGACGTCGTCGAGCCGATCCGGTCCGGGGCCGCCCGGCTGGCCGTCGGCACCCTCGTCCGGGTCGCCCGGGTGCGGACCTTCTGGCTGCTCGTGGCCGGGTTCTTCGTCTGCGGCGCCACCACGAACGGGCTGATCCAGACGCACTTCGTGCCCGCCGCGCACGACCACGGCATGCCCGCGACGACCGCGGCGAGCCTGCTGGCGCTGGTCGGGATCTTCGACGTGGCCGGGACCGTCCTGTCCGGCTGGCTCACCGACCGCTTCGACCCGCGGATCCTGCTGGGCGCCTACTACCTGCTCCGCGGGGTGTCACTGGCGCTGCTCGTGCCCCTGTTCGGCGCCGACCTGAACGCCAGCATCTTCGCCTTCGTGATCTTCTACGGGCTGGACTGGGTCGCGACCGTGCCGCCGACGATGGCGCTGTGCCGCGAGTGGTTCGGGCCGCGGGCCCCGGTCGTGTTCGGCTGGGTGTTCGCGAGCCACCAGCTCGGCGCCGCCGCCGCGGCGCTGGCCGCCGGCCTCGTCCGCGACGCCCTCGGCAGCTACGACGCCGCGTGGTACGGCGGCGCGGCGCTCTGCGTCCTGGCCGCGGTCGCCAGCCTGGCCGTGCGCCGCCTCCGCACCCCCGCCGCGGTCCCCGGGTCCGCCTGACACCGATCCTGAACCGCACCAACGGCGCTCTCGCTCACTCCTACTGAGCGAGAGCGCCGTTCGTGCATCCGTCGGGTCAGTGAACGAGCAGGTCGTAGCCCTCGACGTCCTGCGGCTTGCGCGGGCCCGGGCCGATGTACTGGGCGGACGGGCGGACCAGCTTGTTCTCCCGCTTCTGCTCCAGGATGTGCGCCGACCAGCCCGCGGTCCGGGCGCTGGTGAACATCGCCGGCATCATGTGCGGCGGCACCTGGGCGAAGTCCAGGATCACCGCGGCCCAGAACTCGACGTTCGTCTCGATGGGGTGGTCGGGGCGGCGCTCGCGCAGGATCCGCAGCGCGGCCTGCTCCAGCGCGGCGGCCACCTCATAGCGCGGTGCATTGAGCTCCTGGCAGGTGCGGCGCAGGACCCGGGCCCGCGGGTCCTCGGCCCGGTAAACCCGGTGCCCGAAGCCCATGAGCTTCTCCTTGCGGTCCAGGATGCCCTTGACCAGCGCCTCCGGGTCCCCGGTCTTCTCGACCTCGGCGATCATCGGCAGCACGCGGGCGGGGGCACCGCCGTGCAGGGGGCCGGACATGGCGCCGATGGCGCCGGACAGCGAGGCCGCGACGTCGGCCCCGGTGGAGGCGATGACGCGCGCGGTGAAGGTCGAGGCGTTCATGCCGTGCTCCGCCGCCGAGACCCAGTAGGCGTCGATCGCCTTGACGTGCGCGGGGTCCGGGTCGCCCTTCCAGCGGATCATGAACCGCTCGGTGATCGTCTTGGCCTGGTCCACGCGGGACTGCGGCACGGCCGGGATGCCGATGCCGCGGGCGGACTGGGCGACGTAGGACAGGGCCATGACCGAGGCCCGGGCGAGCTGCTCGCGGGCCTCCTCGACCGAGGTGTCGAGCAGCGGCTGGTAGCCCCAGTGGGGGGCGAGCATGGCCAGTGCGGCCTGCACGTCGACGCGGACGTCGCCGGTGTGGACCGGGATCGGGAAGGGCTCGGCGGGCGGCAGGCCCGGCCCGAACCGGCCGTCGACCAGCAGCGCCCAGACGTTGCCGAAGGTGACCTGGCCGACCAGGTCCTCGATGTCGACGCCCCGGTACCGCAGCGCGCCGCCGTCCTTGTCGGGTTCGGCGATCTCGGTGCGGAAGGCGACGTGCCCCTCCAGACCGGACTTGAAGCCGGGCGGGGGCGGGGGAACTTCGGACACCGGGGTCTCCTCACGTGTCGATCGCGCACCGGCGGCCGTCGCCGGGTGGCGCCGTCGGCCGGTGTCCCTGCTACGCACGCCGGTCGCGCGCGTGTTCGCCGTCACCCTGCCTCCGACCAGCGCCGGAGCACAACGGACCGCCCGGGTGTGATCGGTCACCGGACCCGAACGGCGGGTGTCGCCGCGGCGGGCCGCCCACATACCGTCGGTCCCCACGAGGAGGTGCGCATGACCGAACTGACGCTCGCCGCCATGCGGGTCGACTACGGCGCCGGAGGGTTCGACGTCGACCAGCTCGCCCCGACCTGGCACGAGCAGCTGGCGCGCTGGCTGGCCGAGGCCGGCGCGGCCGGGGTCCCCGAGCCCAACGCGATGGTGCTGGCCACGGCGGACCCGGACGGCCGCCCGTCGTCCCGCACCGTGCTGTGCAAGGGCCTCGACGAGCGCGGCGTGGTCTTCTACACGAACTTCACCTCCGCGAAGAGCCGCGACCTGCGCCAGTCGCACGAGGCGTCCGCGACCTTCCCCTGGTACGCGCTGCACCGGCAGGTGCACGTCCGGGGCCTGGTCCAGCAGGCCAGCTACGCCGAGGCCGACGCCTACTGGGCCACCCGCCCCCGCGGCTCCCAGCTGGGGGCGTGGGCGTCGGCCCAGTCCGCGGTGGTCGCCGACCGGGGCGTGCTCGACGACGCGCTGGCCGCCGTCGAGCGGCGGTTCGCCGACACCGAGGCCATCCCGCGGCCGCCGCACTGGGGCGGCTGGCGGATCGTGCCGGACGAGGTCGAGTTCTGGCAGGGCCGCACCAACCGGATGCACGACCGGCTCCGGTTCGTGGGCGACCGCGACTCGCGCACCTGGAAGGTCGTCCGGCTGGCGCCGTAGCCGCGCCGGGCGCCGACTGCTGAGCGAGCGGCGCGTTCGCTCACACCTACTGAGCGAACGGGCCGCTCGCTCATCCCCTCGGCGCCCGCTTCGCGCGGCTCGTCCGGTTCCGGCCGCGCCGGGGTGGGCCGGGGGTGCGCCGATCGTCGGACGGGCGTGGTACCTGTGGAAACGTGAGTCGCCCCCGTCCGGGATCGGGCCCGGACCAGCCCACGGATCCGCTGCGCGCCGAGCCCCCCGGGCCGGCGCCGGAGCCGCCCACCCGTCCCGCCCACGACCCGCGGGCGGACCCCTTCACCGTCCCGGCGCCCGGGCCGGCCGACGCGAGCACCGAGCGTCTGACCACCGGTCCGGACGCGCCGACCCGGCCGACCCGCGGCGGCACGCACGGCGGCACCCGCCGGGTCCCGGTCGATCCCGGCGCGACCACCGCGCAGCTGCCGGAGGGGCGCACCCTCCGCACCCGCCTCGCGGGCCTGGCGCGCTCCACCTTCGCCGACACCACGCCGCTGCGGACGCCGTCCTACCGGCGGCTGTGGACCGCCGGCATCGTCACCACCATCGGCGCGCAGATGTCCGTCGTCGCCGTGCCGACGCAGATCTACGCGATGACGGACTCGTCGGCCTACGTCGGCCTGACCGGCGCGTTCGGGCTGGTCCCGCTGGTCGTCTTCGGGCTGTGGGGCGGCGCGATCGCCGATGCCGTGGACCGCCGGCGGATGCTGCTGCTGACCGGCACCGGCATCGCGATCACCTCGCTCGCGCTGTGGGTGGTCGCGGCGAGCGGGGTCGGCAACGTCTGGGTCGTGCTGGTCCTGTTCGCGCTGCAGTCCTCGATGCTGGCGATGAACCAGCCGGCGCGGGCCGCCGTCATCCCGCGCCTGATACCCGCGGCCCAGCTCCCGGCGGCGAACGCCCTGAACATGACGGTGATGCAGCTCGGCGCGATCGTCGGGCCGCTGCTGGCCGGCGTGCTGATCCCGGTCGTCGGGCTGGGCACGCTCTACCTGCTCGACGCGATCTTCCTGCTCGCCACGATCTGGGCCACGTTCCGGCTGCCCGCGGTGCCACCGCAGGCCACGGGGGAGCGGCCCAGGGCCGGCGTGCGGCAGATCGTCGACGGCTTCCGCTACGCCGCCCTGCACAAGATCCTGCTGGTCTCGTTCCTGGTCGACGTCATCGCGATGGGCTTCGGCATGCCGCGCGTGGTGTTCCCGGAGATCAGCCAGACGGTGTTCGGCGACCCGCCCGGCGGCGGCCTCGCGCTGGGCCTGCTGTTCGCGGCGATCCCGATCGGCATGGTCGCGGGCGGGCTGTTCTCCGGCTGGCTGCAGCGGGTGTCCCGGCAGGGCGTCGCGGTGACCGTCGCGATCTGTGTGTGGGGCCTCGGCGTCGCCGCCTTCGGGCTCACCTCGTCGCTGTGGATCGCCGTGATCGCGCTGGCGGTGGCGGGCGCGGGCGACCTGGTCAGCTCGGTGTACCGCAGCTCCATGCTGCAGTCCGTGGCCACGGACGAGATGCGCGGCCGGATGCAGGGGGTGTTCGCGGTCGTCGTGGCCGGCGGGCCCCGGTTGGCGGACCTCTGGCACGGGCCGGCCGCCGCGGCCGTCGGACCCGGGACGGCCGCCTGGATCGGCGGGCTCGCGGTCGTGGTCGTGACCGTCGCGGTGGTGTTCCGGTTCCGCGAGTTCTGGGACTATCGCGTTCCCCTCGACGCCCGCCGATGACCGCCGGTGCACGCCAGGGGATGCCGTTCCGCCCGCCAGGGTCGACCATGGACACGAACGCCGTAAGAAGCGTCCTGCGGAGTGATCCTTACCGCGCCGGGACGTGATGCGGATCCGTCGAACGGTACGGATGCGCGGCGGCGCACTAGCGTGGCGCCCAACGCAGAAGAAACGAGTGTGAGAGGGAACCTCCACATGGCTGACGAGTCCGCCGGAACAGACACCGCTGTCCTCCAGTACCCGGGCGGCGAGCACGAGATGGCGATCAAGGCGCCGACGGAGGGTGCTTCGGCAGTCGACGTCAGCAAGCTCCTCGCGAAGACGGGGATGACGACCTTCGACCCCGGCTTCACCAGCACGGCCGCCTGTGCCTCGGCGATCACCTACATCGACGGGGACGCGGGCATCCTCAGGTACCGCGGGTACCCGATCGACCAGCTCGCCGAACGGTCGACCTTCCTCGAGGTGAGCTACCTGCTCATCTACGGCGAGCTGCCCACCCAGGCCCAGCTCGACCAGTTCACCACCGACATCAGCCGGCACACGCTGTTGCACGAGGACCTCAAGGGCTTCTTCGACGGCTTCCCGCGGGACGCGCACCCGATGCCGGTGCTGTCCTCGGCCGTGTCGGCGCTGTCCACCTTCTACCAGGACTCGCTGGACCCGTTCGACGAGAAGGCCGTCGAGCTGTCCACGGTCCGCCTGATGGCCAAGGTCTTCACCATCGCGGCGTACGCGTACAAGAAGTCCGTCGGCCAGCCGTTCCTCTACCCGGACAACTCGCTGGGCCTGGTCGAGAACTTCCTGCGGATGACCTTCGGCTTCCCGGCCGAGCCGTACGAGGTCGACCCGGTGATGGCCAAGGCCGTCGACACCCTGCTCATCCTGCACGCGGACCACGAGCAGAACTGTTCGACGTCGACGGTCCGGCTCGTCGGCTCGTCGCAGGCGAACCTCTTCGCGTCGATCTCCGCCGGCGTGAACGCGCTGTTCGGCCCGCTGCACGGCGGGGCCAACCAGGCTGTCCTCGAGATGCTGACCCGCATCCAGGAGGTCGAGGACGGCAACGTCGACGCCTTCGTCGAGCGCGTCAAGAACAAGGAGAAGGGCGCGAAGCTGATGGGCTTCGGGCACCGGGTCTACAAGAACTACGACCCGCGCGCGAAGATCGTCAAGCAGAACGCCGACGAGGTGCTCAAGGCCCTCGGCGTCACGGACCCGCTGCTCGACATCGCCATGAAGCTCGAGGAGAAGGCCCTCGCGGACGACTACTTCGTCGAGCGCAAGCTGTACCCGAACGTCGACTTCTACACCGGCGTGATCTACCGGGCCATGGGCTTCCCGACCAAGATGTTCACGGTCCTCTTCGCGCTCGGCCGGCTGCCGGGCTGGATCGCGCACTGGCGCGAGATGATGTCCGACCCGCAGAACAAGATCGGCCGCCCGCGCCAGCTGTACACCGGCTCGGGCGAGCGGGACTACAAGGAGATGTCCTCGCGCTGACCCAGCTCCGACAGCACGAACGGCGCTTTCGCTCACTAGATGTGAGCGAGAGTGCCGTTCGTGCATTCGGGGTGCTGCGTCGGGCTGGCGTGCTCCGGTGTGGTGCATGGCGGAGCCGAACTCGGCGCGCGGGTTCCCTGGGGCGCCGCTAGCGTCGGCGCATGCCCGAGTGCTCCGTCGTCTGGTTCCGGCGCGACCTGCGGGTCCGTGACCAGCCCACCTTCCTGGCCGCGGCGGACTCGTCGGACGAGGCGCTCGCCCTGTTCGTGCTCGACCCGGCCCTGATCCGGCCCAGCGGCGGGGCCCGGCTCGCCTTCCTCTACGGCTGCCTGCGGGAGCTCGACGCGGCCCTCGGCGGAAGGCTACTGGTGGTGAAGGGTGACCCGGCGGACGTCGTGCCGCGGGTCGCCGGGTCCGTCGGGGCCTCGGCCGTGCACGTCGCCGCCGACTTCGGGCCGTACGGGCACCGCCGGGACGAGGCCGTCGAGAAGGCGCTGGCGGACGCCGGCCGCGAGCTCGTCCGCACCGGCTCGCCCTACGCCGTCGCCCCGGGCCGGGTGCGCAAGGCCGACGGCGAGCCCTTCCGCGTGTTCACCCCGTTCCGCCGGGCCTGGACCGACCACGGCTGGCGCACACCGGCGGACACCTCCGCCTCGTCCGTCCGTTGGACGGACCCGTCGGAGAAGAAGGGCGGGCCGCGGGCGGTCGCGATCCCGGACGACGTCGCCGTCGAGGCCCGGATCCCCGAACCCGGGGAGAAGGCGGCCCTGCAGACCTGGGCGGACTTCCTCGACGAGGCGGTCGACCACTACGGCGACGACCGCAACCGCCCGGACCGCCCCGCCACCTCGCGGATGTCGGTGTACCTGAAGTACGGCTGCGTCCACCCCCGCACGCTGCTCGCCGACCTCTCCCGCAAGCGCTCGGCGAGCGCCGACACCTACCGCACCGAGCTCGCCTGGCGGGAGTTCTACGCCGACATCCTGTTCCAGCGGCCCGACTCGGCGCGGGGCAACTACGACCGCGCCTTCGACGCCCTCCCGCTCGCCACCGGGAAGCAGGCCGACGCCCACTTCGAGGCGTGGAAGGAGGGCCGCACCGGCTACCCGATCGTCGACGCCGGTATGCGCCAGCTGCGCGCCGAGGCCTGGATGCACAACCGGCTGCGGATGGTGGTGGCGTCGTTCCTGGTCAAGGACCTGCACCTGCCGTGGTGGTGGGGCGCGCGGCACTTCATGCAGCTGCTGGTCGACGGCGATCTGGCCTCCAACCAGCACGGCTGGCAGTGGACCGCGGGCAGCGGCACGGACCCCTCGCCGTACTTCCGGGTGTTCAACCCGGCCACGCAGGGGGAGAAGTTCGACCCGAACGGGGACTACGTCCGCACGTACGTGCCCGAGCTGCGCGGGATCGAGGGCAGGGCGGTGCACCAGCCGTGGGCGCTGCCCGACGGCGTCCCGGCCGGCTACCCCGAGCCGATCGTCGACCACAAGGCCGAGCGGCAGGAGGCCCTCGCCCGCTACGAGAAGGTGAAGCAGGCGCGCGGCTGAGCGGCACGATCGGGTCGTCGGGCCCGGGCGCGTCCACGTGACGATCAGGCGAACCTTAGGGTGGACGGGCACCGACGAGGGGAGCCCGGAATGGCCGACCGACGGAACCGCAGGCGACGCGGGATCCTGCTGCTCGGGGCGGCGAGCGCGGCCGGAGCCGCGGGTGCGGGCGCCTGGGTGTTCTGGCGCCGATCCGGTGCGGGCCGGCCGGTGGGCGACGAGTGGGCCCGGGCCGTCGCGGCCCCCTCGCGGGCTCCGGAGCGGGTGGCGGTCGGGAGCGGGGTCAACGGGACGGGGCGGGTGAACGGCTCGCCCCCGGTCGACGGGGCGGGCACCAACGGTCGTGCTCCACGGGACCTGCGGCCCGCCGTCGAGACCCCACTGACCGGACCCGCGGTCGAGCGCCCGGCCGCCGAGGAGCCGCGGGCCGAGGAGTCGCGGGCCGAGACGCCGGTCACCGAGGAGCCGGCGGCCGAGAAGCCCGTTTCCGACGAGTCGGTTGCCGAGAAGCAGGCTGCCGAGGGACCGCGTGCCGAGGGGCTCTCCGCCGACCAACCGACTGCCGAGAAGGAAGCTGCCGAGGGGCCGCGTGCCGAGGGGCGCCTCGCCGATCAGCCGGCGGTCGAGCTGACGGCTGCCGAGGAGCCAGTCACCGAGGAGGCGCAGGCTGAGGAGCCGCCCGCCGAGGAGGCGGCCACCGAGGAGCCGGGCACCGAGGAGCCGGGCACCGAGGAGGCCCAGGCCGACGAGCCCACCGGGACGCCGGGACAGGAGGAGCCCGTCCCCGACGGCCCTTACGGCCCCGGCTCCGCCGCCCCCCTGCCCGACGGCTCCGCGCCGAGCCCCGAGTTCACGATCAAGGGCAACGCGACCTCGATGCTCTTCCACTCGCCGTCGAGCCCCTACTTCGGCCGCACGAAGGCCGCGGCGTGGTTCCGCACCGCCGAGGACGCCACCCGCGCCGGCTTCACCGAGTGGAAGCCGAAGCCGCGCCGGAGCTGAAGTGCGTCCATGATCCACGCCCGGGCAGGGAAAGCCTCGGAAGTCGACGCTTCCCCTGCCCGGACGTGGATCATCGCGCCCGCGCCGCCCCGAGCGCCGCTGCGACCACCGCCGCCAGCAGGGCCAGGGCGGCCGCGCCGAGACCCGCGGCGAGCGCGGTGTCGGTCGCCGCCAGCAGCACCGCGAGCCCGACCGCCCCGCCGACGTACTGCGCCGTCGAGACCAGCGCCCCCGCCACGCCCTGCCGCTCCTCGGGGACCGCGGCGGCCGCCGTCCGGAACACCGCGGGGAAGGCGATCCCGGCGACGAGCGCCCAGGCGAACCCGGGCAGCATCGTCGCGTAGCTGCCGAACCCGAGGGCCAGCACCGCCAGCGCCGCACCCAACCCCGCCATCCCGACGACGAGCGTGCGGCCGGTCCCGATGCGCGCCGCGAGCCACGGGAACACCCACCCCGCCCCGATCATGCTGAGCGCGCTGAGCGGCAGGAACGCGGCCCCGGCCTGCAGCACGGTGAAGCCGAGGACCTCCTGCAGCTGCGTGGTGATCAGGAAGTACGCCGTCCCGACCGCGCCCATGAACAGCAGCACGGCCAGGGTGGGTGCCAACAGCGCCCGCGGCACCCGCGGCAGCAGCGGCTCCGGCGCCCGGCGCTCGACCAGCAGGAACGCGGCCAGTACCCCCGTCCCGGCCACCGCCACGAGGGAGCGGTCGACGGTCCCGAGCACCAGCAGCGTCGACCCCGCGGTGGCCAGCCCGGCGCCGAGCAGGTCGAAGGGGCCACGAGCCCGCGGACCGTCGGCGGGCAGCAGCACGGGCGCGAGCGCGGCCGCGGCCAGCGCGACCGGCACGTTGACCAGCAGCACCGCCTCCCAGCCGAAGGCCGAGGTCAGGAGCCCACCACCGGCCGCCCCGACCGCCGCCCCGGTGCTGCCCGCCACGCCCCACACCGCGAACGCCCGGTTGCGCTCCGGCCCCTCGGCGAACCCGACGGCGAGCAGGCGCAAGGTGGCCGGGGTGAGCAGCGCGGCGCCGACGCCCTGCACCGCCCGCGCCCCGACCAGCCAGGCCGGCGCCGTCGCCAGCCCGCCTGCCAGCGAGGACAGCCCGAAGAGCACGAGCCCGGCGACGAACACCCGCCGCGCCCCGAGCCGGTCCGCGGTCCGGCCGCCGAGCAGCAACAACCCGCCGAGCGCCACGGTGTAGGCGGAGACCACCCATTGCAGCCCCTCGGCGTCGAACCCCAGGTCGCGGCCGATGCTCGGCAGGGCCACGAAGACGATGTCGAAGTCGGTGGCGACGAGGAACTGGGTCGCGGCCAGCAGTGCCAGCCGTGCCCCCGCCCCCGCCCGCCGGGTGTCCAGGGCTGTCTCGTGGCCTCCCGTGGTGCACGATCGGTAACGGAGGTCATGTTTCGTCACCGTTGCCGAGCAGGGAAGAAGGCACTTTCATGTCCCGGAGGAACACCGATGTGCCCCATGCGGCGGTGCAGGAGATCTGCCCGCTGAACGAGGTGCTGGACCGGGTGAGCGGGAAATGGGCGATCGGGGTGCTGACGCTCTGCGGGGCGGAGGGCGTCGTCCGGTTCACCGAGTTCGAGCGCGGCATCCCGGACATCAGCCGTCGGATGCTCACGCTGACCCTGCGCAACCTCGAGCGGGACGGGCTGCTGACCCGGACCGTGCACCCGACCGTCCCGCCCAAGGTGAAGTACCGCCTCACGGAGGCGGCCCGCGAGCTCACCGAGACGCTCTCGCTGCTCACGGACTGGGCGAAGCGCCACCAGGCCTACGTCCACGCCGCGCGCGCCGAGTACGACGCCGCCTCGGCACGCTGACCACAACTGGCCGAACGTCCGTTAAGCTGGCACCGGTCTACCCGATGGAGGCGCAGTGGCAGGCAGCGTGACGGTCCCTCCCGCCCGGCGGCTGGCGGGCGCCCTCGAACCCGTCGTCGGCCAGGTCTACTTCGCGCCCGAGGCCCACGAGGCGTACGAGAAGCTCGGGTTCGCGGGCAGCCCCCGCTCGCTCCGCGGCGTCGCGGCGCCGGACGGCCCGGCCTACTTCTGCAGCCGGGGGTCGGTGCTCGGGCAGGTGCCGGGCGAGGTGGTGGCGTCGGCGTTCGGCGTGTTCAACCCCGAGGCCGTCGTGCCGGCCGTGGCCTACGGCTGGACGCTCACGGACGCGGGGACGATCTGCGCGGCGCGCACGGACGCGGCCCGCGCGCAGCTCGTCCGGGTCCTCGGCGAGCGGCCGGAGGGGCTCGACCAGGTCCGCGCCCTGCTGGAGCGGGCCGTCGCACCGCTGCGGCCGGAGGGGAAGGCGCTGTTCGCGGGGCTGCTGTCGCTCGGCCTGCCCGGGGACCCGGTGGCCGACGTCTGGCGCCTCGGGGACCTGCTGCGCGAGTACCGCGGCGACGCGCACATCGCCGCCTGGACCACGGCCGGCTTCGACGCGGCGGAGATCGGGCTGCTCACCGAGCCGTACTGGGGTGTGCCGCTGCGCAGCTACGTGCGGTCCCGGGCGTGGACCACCGCCCAGCTCGACGCCGCGGAGGAGCGGCTGGTCGCCCGCGGGCTGCTCGCCGACGGCGGGCTGACCGACCGGGGCCAGGCCGAGCGCGAGGAGGTCGAGATCGCCACCGACCGGACGTGCGAGCCGATCGTGCAGGCCCTCGGCGCGGACCTCGACACCCTCGTCGACCTGCTGCGTCCGTGGGGCCGGGCCGTCCGCGAGGCGCGGGGTTACCCGGCCTCCGGCCCGCACGACCTCGCCGGCTGACCCGGCGCACGTCCGACTCGGCCCGCCCCCCGGCCTGGCCGCCTGACAGACAGCGGCCGAGCCGCACGCCCGACAGCGGCCGGCCCGCACACCCGCGGGCCGCCCGGCCGGCACACCCGGCTGGCCGGGACGCCGACATCGGCCCGACCGGCACGCAGGAGCGTCAGACCTCCGACCCGTCCGGCATGGTGATGCCGTAGCCGCGGATCTTCCGGTAGATCGTGGCCCGCGACATCCCCAGCCGCCGGGCGGCCTCGGCCTTGTTGCCGTCCGTGTCCAGCAGGGCGTCGACGATGGCGTCGCACTCGATCGCCTCGAGCGGCGTGAGCACCCGGCGGGTGATCGCCCGGGTCTCCGGCGGGAGGTCCTCGGGCCGGATCGTGCCGGTGCGGCGGCGCGCGACGACCTTGCGCAGCACCTGGTAGAGCTGGTCGACGTTGCCCGGCCAGCGGTTGCGCATCAGCACCCGCATGGCCTCGGGCGAGCAGTGCAGGTCCGCGCCCCGGGTGAGCCGCGCGAGCAGGTACGGCACCAGCTCGGCGACGTCCTCGATGTGGTGGCGCAGCGGCGGGACCTCGATGCTGCGCGGGAAGCAGCCGAGCAGCTCGGTGAGCTCGGGCGAGTCCGGCTCGGAGGTCCGCGACCGGGTGGCGACGACCCACTGCCGCTCCGGGTCCGTCGACTCGCGGTAGGGCTCGAGCGCGTCGGCCAGGGCCAGCGCGTGCTGCGGGGACAGCGCGTCGAGGTGCTGCAGGACGAGCGTTCCGCCACCGGTGTGCAGCTCGTCGGACACCTCGGCGATCCACCGCGGGCCGCAGTGCGCGGCGTCGAGCACCCGGACGTGTCCCGCGGGGGAGTGCAGCTGATGGGTGGCGCGGGCCAGCGTGGTCCGCCCCGACCCCTTCTCCCCCTCCAGGACCAGCCACTCGTTCATCCGGAAGTGCCGGTCGACGGCCTGGGCGCACTTGGTCCACAGCGCCCCGGACCCGACGGCTGCCGGCAGGGCCGTGGTGATCGACGGCGTCGACGGGCGGCCGTGCAGCGGCGCCCGCGACACCAGCTGGACCTGCAGGATCCCGCCGGAGAGCCCGCCCTCGGCCCAGCTCGGCCGGCACTGCACGCGCGCCGTGGCGCCGCTGGGCAGGTCGACGAGCAGCTGGCGGCGACGCCCGGTGCGGATCGCGTCCGTGGCCTCGGCGAGCAGCGGCACCTGGTCGGACGGGTCGATCAGCTCGCGGGCCCGGTCGTTCATCATCAGCAGGTCGTCGCTGACGGCGAAGACGGCGCCGCGGCCGCGGCGGCAGGCGGACAGGTAGTCGTGCATGAGGGTGAGCTCGCGGCGGCCGGACTGCTCGAGCAGCGTCTCCTCGATTCGCCGGGCGATCGTCGCGGCGGTCGCCGCCATCATCGCGCTGGCCTCGCTGCGCCAGCAGGTCAGGTCCAGCACCCCGAGCAGCTTCCCGTTGACCGGATGGTGGATCGGCACGCCGGCGCACGCCATGTCCTCGAGGTGCTCGACGTAGTGCTCGTGCCCGAACACCTGCGCGGGGGCCCGGCCCTCGAGGGCCGTGCCGATGCCGTTGGTCCCGACGTACTGCTCGGCGTAGCTGAACCCGGGGGCGAGCCAGATCCGGTCCAGGTGGCGGCGCAGCGCGCTGTCGCCCGTGCGCCGGTCGATGACCACGCCCTCGTCGTCGCAGAGGATCACGCTGACCGGCTCGGTGGCGAACTGGTCCGCGATGTCCTCGATGACGGGCCGGGCGGCCCGCAGCAGCGGGGTGTCCGGCTCGGCGTCGCTCTCGTACGGCAGCTCGAGGTGGTCGCTCGGGACCGAGAACTGCCGCGAGCGCGTCCACGACGCCAGGATCGGGGCGCGCACCAGAGCGGGGTCCGGGTCCTCGAAGTGGAGGAAGGCCTCGCGAGCCACGGCCACGCGTTCGGCGGCGCGGCCGACCACCGCCGGCAGGACGGGCACGGGGCGGCGGCGCGCGGACTCGTCCTCGTCGTCCGGCGCCTCGTGGTGGATGGCGTGTTCGTTCTGGTCGACCAACCGGTTGCCCTTCTCGGAGCAGCTGTGGTCCGCGGTGGCGGCGCAGCCGGGATCGGCCCGGACGGTACCGCCCCGGCCCGGACCACGCTAGAGGCGGATCGCCACACCCGGAAGGGGCTAGTCAGCCCCACACCGTCTCATATTGAGACCGCAGGTCAGGGGGGTCGGCGGTGTGATTCCTGGCACGAGGCGAGCTGTGACGGGGCGCACTCCCGGCTCCGGCACGGCGGACCTCGGGCACAGAGCCCGACAGCGTCGCGGGCTCCCGCGCCATCCCACGGCGTCCGCTCTGTGCGCTCTCACCCCACCACCGTGAGGAGACGACGTGAGTCGGCAGAGTTTGGCGAAGGCTCACCAGAAGATCCAGGAACTCGCCTGGGAGCCGCAGTACCACGAGCCGTACATGAAGTACGGAACCGACTACACCTTCCGGAAGGCCGCGAAGAAGGACCCGCTCAAGCAGGTCCTGCGGTCCTACTTCCCGATGGAGGAGGAGAAGGACCACCGCGTCTACGGGGCGCAGGACGGCGCGATCCGCGGGAACATGTTCCGCCAGGTCCAGGAGCGTTGGCTGGAGTGGCAGAAGCTCTTCCTGTCGATCATCCCGTTGCCCGAGATCTCGGCGGCGCGCTCCATGCCGATGCTGTTCCACGCGGTCCCGAACCCGGAGCTGCACAACGGCCAGGCGATCCAGATGATCGACGAGGTTCGGCACAGCACGATCCAGCAGAACCTCAAGCGCCTGTACATGAACAACTACATCGACCCGGCGGGCTTCAACAACAGCCTGCGGAACTTCCAGACGGACTACTGCGGCACCATCGGCCGCCAGTTCGCCGAGGGGTTCATCACCGGTGACGCGATCACCGCGGCGAGCATCTACCTGACGATCGTCGCCGAGACGGCCTTCACGAACACGCTGTTCGTGGCCATGCCGGCCGAGGCGGCGGCGAACGGCGACTACCTGCTGCCGACGGTCTTCCACTCCGTGCAGTCCGACGAGTCGCGGCACATCTCCAACGGCTACGCCACGCTGCTCATGGCGCTGTCGGACGAGGACAACCGCCAGCTGCTCGAGCGCGACCTGCGCTACGCGTGGTGGAACAACCACCGTGTCGTCGACGCCGCCATCGGCACGTTCATCGAGTACGGCACGAAGGACCGCCGCAAGGACCGCGAGTCGTACGCGGAGATGTGGCGCCGCTGGATCTACGACGACTACTACCGCTCCTACCTGCTGCCGCTCGAGAAGTACGGCCTGGTCATCCCGCACGACCTGGTCGAGGAGTCCTGGAAGCAGATCTGGGAGAAGGGCTACGTCCACGAGGTCGCGCAGTTCTTCGCCACGGGTTGGCTCGCCAACTACTGGCGCATCGACGGCATGACCGACGAGGACTTCGAGTGGTTCGAGTACAAGTACCCGGGCTGGTACGACAAGTACGGCAAGTGGTGGGAGAACTACAACCGCCTCGCCCTCCCGAACGGCCACAACGCGATCGTGGCCGAGGACGTCGACTACGTGTACCCGCACCGCTGCTGGACCTGCATGGTGCCCTGCCTCGTGCGTGAGGACATGGTCATGCAGGAGGTCGACGGGCAGTGGCGGACGTACTGCCACGAGGTCTGCCGCTGGACGGACGCCGAGGCGTTCCGCCCGACGTACCAGGGCCGCGAGACCCCGAACATGGGCCGCCTCGTGGGTCACCGCGAGTGGGAGACGCTGTACCACGGCTGGAACTGGGCCGACGTGGTGAAGGACATGGGCTTCGTCCGCGACGACGGCAAGACCATGACCGCGCAGCCGCACCTGAACCTCGACCCGAAGAAGATGTGGACGCTCGACCACATGCGGCGGATGCCGCATCTGCAGAGCCCCAACGTCCTGCTGAACGAGATGTCGGACGCCGAGCGCGAGGCGTTCAAGGCGGACTACAACCGCCAGGGCCCGGCCGGCCGGCCGGCTCCCAAGGACGCCTGAGCGCGGGTCAGGCGAGGGGGGAGGACCGGGTCCTCCGGTCCTCCCCCCGCCCGGGTCGGCCCACCCGCGTCAGGGGTCGTCCCACGCAGTACGTCGCACCCGCGGGCCAGGGGTCTCCCGCGACCATCACCGTCCACAGTGGAGTGATGGTGGGCCCCGCCGCGGGTGCTGCCCAACCAAGTCGGAAGGTGGTCCTCCCTTGGGCGACAAACACACGGTGCGCTTCGAGCCGGTCGGCATCGAGATCGAGGTCGACGAGGACCAGACGATCCTGCGCGCCGCGGCCGAGAACGGCGTCCAGCTCATGCACGGCTGCAAGGAAGGCCAGTGCGCGGCCTGCAAGTCCTTCGTCCTCGAGGGCGAGGACATCGAGCTCGACAGCTATTCGACCTTCGCCCTGCCGGACTACGAGAAGGAGGACGGCCAGACGCTGCTGTGCCGGGCGCACGCCTACGAGGACCTGGTCATCGAACTCCTCAACTACGACGAGGAGATCATCCGGGGCGGCCTCCCGCTGCGCAAGGGCACCGTCGAGGTGGTCTCGAACGAGGCCGTCACGCACGACATGCGGCACCTCGTCGTCAAGCTCCTGGAGCCGGCAGAGATCAAGTTCTTCCCGGGCCAGTACATGGACTTCGTCGTCCCCGGCACCGAGGAGACACGGTCCTTCTCGATGGCGAACACCCCCAACCGCGAGGGGCTCTTCGAGTTCGTCATCAAGGTCTACCCGGGCGGCCTGTTCTCCGAGCACCTGGCGGAGAAGCTGCAGGCCGGAGACCGGTTGGAGGTGGAGGCCCCGTTCGGGACCTTCACCCTGCGCGAGTCCCGCTCGTCGGATCTGATCTTCGTGGGCGGCGGGGCCGGCATGGCCCCGGTGCTCGGCCTGTTGCGGTCCATGGCCGAACGCGGGGTCGACCGCAAGGCGACCTTCTACTACGGCGCCCGCACCGCCCGCGACCTGTGCTTCACCGACGAGCTCCGGCAGCTCGCCGAGAAGATCCCGAACTTCCGCTACGTGCCCGCCCTGTCCGAGCCGGCGGAGGGCGAGCCGTGGGAGGGCCACACCGGTCTCATCACCGAGGTGGTCAAGACCCTCGAGACCAACCTGGAAGGAGCAGATGCCTACGTCTGCGGTCCGCCGCCCATGGTCGACGCGGCGATCGCGACGCTGACCGCACTGGGCGTGCGCGAGCAGAACATCTTCTACGACAAGTTCACCACGACCGGTGAGCAGGAAGGCGAGGACGGGCAGTGACCACCACCGAGAACAATCCCTCCGCCGCGACCGAACGCAGCGTCCCGAAGCCCGTGTTCACGGACGCCGAGGCCGGCGCGAAGGAGTTCCCCGACTCGAGCCCCGCCGCGCGGCGCTACAACTACTTCAAGCCCGCGAAGCGCAAGCAGACCCACTACGAGGACGTGACCGTCGAGGTCCAGCCCGACCCGCGGCACTACCTGTCGCAGGGCTGGATCTACGGCTTCGCCGACGGCAGCACCGGCTACCCGCTGCACTGGACGAAGCTCAAGGCCTGGGGCGTCGACGAGCCGGAGCCGGCGCGTGGCGTCGGGACGGGCTCGATGCACGTCCAGAACTGGCCGGCCCACGGCTGGCACGAGTTCCGCGACCCGAACGAGGAGTGGGAGCAGAGCCTCTACCGGTACAACGCCAACGTCGTCCGGCAGCTCACCCAGAACGTCGAGAACGCGCGCAACGCCAAGGCCTTCGACCTCTGGACCCCGAACTGGATCCGCTTCGTCGAGCGCAACGTCGGCGCCTGGATGCACATCGAGCACATCCTCGGCCTGTACGTCTTCGCCGCGAACGAGCGCTCCGGTCCGACGAACATGCACAACACGGCGATGGCCGTGAACAGCGCCCGCAAGATCCGCTTCGCGCAGGACCTGGCGCTCTACAACCTCACCCTGACCGAGGAGATCGACGGCTTCGACGGCACCGCCCACCTGGAGGCGTGGAACTCCGACGCCGAGTGGCAGGGCGCCCGGAAGGTCTGCGAGGCGCTCACCGCCGTGCAGGACGACTGGGGCGAGGCGATCTTCGCCGCGAACGTCGTGTTCGAGCCGCTGATCGGCGAGCTCTTCCGGTCCAACCTGGTCATGCAGTCCGCCGCCGGCAACGGCGACTTCGTGACCCCGACCGTGATGGGCGCCGGCGAGTTCGACTACGCCCAGCGCGACCTGCGCTGGACGATCGCCTGCTTCGGCCCCCTGCCACAGGACCGTGAGTTCGGGGACCACAACAAGCAGCTCATGCAGGGCTGGCTCTCGCACTGGGTGCCGCAGGCGCTCGAGGCGGCCCGCACGATGCAGCCGATGTGGTCGCAGGCCGACCACAAGCCCCCGAGGTTCGAGGACGCCCTCGACCGTGCCAAGAACCGGTTCGCCGGCATCTGCCGCGACCTCAATCTCGACACCCCCGAGGAGCTGAAGCAGTGACCGCCTTCAAGACCTCCGAGAGCCCGTTCAAGTCGGACAACACCGCGTCCAACATGTGCGGCTTCACCCTGATGAACAGCCAGGTCGGGGTGCTGATCGCCAACGTGCTGCAGCGCCTGGACAACGTCCAGGTGACGCACCTGCCGTCGATGATCCGCGTCGACGGCAAGGGCAAGTTCGAGGTCGTCTACGCCGACGTCGACGAGGAGGCCGGCGAGGAGGAGGGCTGGTTCAACGCCGCCGAGTTCGAGGAGGCGATGTCCACCCACTACGGCCGCATGGTCCACCTCGACGACAGGACGATCATGTTCGCCAACCCCGAGGACGCTGCGGAGTACCTCGACTTCGACCTGAAGCCGATCCAGCAGTAGGACCGCCGCTCCTCACACACCCGCCGGTGGCGGTGGCGCCGCAGCGTCTCCGCGCTGCCCCGCGTCGCCGCCACCGGGGGCCCGTTGATCCGCACCCGCGCCGCAGACCAACGCAGTTCTGATACTCCGGGAGGACCCCGTCATGGCCAAGGAACTCCGATTCGGCGAAGAGGGCCGCCGCCTGTTGCAGGCCGGCGTCGACCAGCTCGCCGAGGCCGTCAAGAGCACGCTCGGGCCCAAGGGCCGCAACGTCATCCTGGAGAAGATCACGGGTTCGCCCGAGGTCACGAACGACGGCGTCACCATCGCCCGCGAGATCCACCTGCGCGACCCGTTCGAGAACATGGGCGCCCAGCTGGTCAAGGAAGCGGCCGTCCAGACCAACGACACGGTCGGCGACGGCACCACCACCGCCACCGTGCTCGCCCAGGCCATCGTCCGGCAGGGAATGAAGGCGATCTCCAACGGCGGCAACCCCGTGCTGGTCAAGCGCGGGATCGACATGGCCGTGCGGGCACTCGTCGAGCACCTGCAGACCGTGTCGCACCCCGTGTCGACGGAGGACGACTACGCCCGCGTCGCCTCCATCTCCGCCAACGACGACGAGGCCATCGGCCGGGTCGTGGCCAAGGCCCTGCACACCGTGGGCGACGACGGCGTGGTCACCGTGGAGGACGCCCCGTTCCCGAGCATCTCGGTGGACTTCGTCGAGGACTTCCAGTTCGACAACGGCTACGTCACGCCGTACATGGTGACGAACCCCGGCACGCTCGAGGCGATCGTCGACGACCCCTACATCCTCTTCTCCGCCGAGAAGATCAAGGACGTCCAGTCCCTGATGCCGGTGCTGGACGCGATCATGCGCGGCGACCGCCGGCCGCTGGTCGTCGTGGCCGAGACGGTCGAGGGCACGGCGCTGCAGATGCTGGTGCACAACCACGTCAACGGCACCTTCCAGGCCGTCGCGATCAAGGCGCCCGGCTTCGGCGAGAAGCGCATCCACCTGCTCGAGGACATGGCGGCGCTGTGCGGCGGCAAGGTGCACAGCAAGAGCTCGTCCTTCTCCCTGGAGCAGATCCGTACCGAGCACCTCGGCCGGGCGTCGCAGGTCATCGTGACCAGCGAGAGCACCACGATCATCGGCGGCAAGGGCGACCGGGGAGCGCTGGAGACCCGGCTGTCGCAGCTGCGCGCCGAGCTGGCCCGGGCGACCATCGGCACGGACGAGGACTTCTTCTCCGAGCGCATCGCGCGGCTGTCCGGCAAGGCCGCGATCATCCGCGTCGGGGCCGCGACCAACGCCGAGGCCAAGGAGATCCGGCACCGGGTCGACGACTCCCTGCAGGCGACCCGCGCAGCGGTCGCGGAGGGCATCGTCGCAGGTGGCGGCGCAGCGCTGCTGCACGCCGAGCCGGTGCTGGACAAGCTGGACGTGTCCGGGGACTATGAGATCGGCGTCTCGATCGTGCGGGCGGCGCTCACGGAGCCGGCCCACCTGATCGCGACCAACGCGGGCTACGACGGTGACGACGTCGTCAAGCAGATGACCGCGCTCGACGTCGACTCCGGCTTCGACGCCCTCGAGGGTCGCTTCGGGAACATGGTCGAGATGGGCATCATCGACCCGCTCCGGGTCGTGCGCTCCGCGCTGCAGGCGGGTGCGTCGGTGGCCGGGCTGGTGCTCACCACGAACTCGCTCGTGGCCGAGGAGGTCACGCCCTGGAACAAGGCGCTGATGACCGAGTTCGGCCAGCTCGACGAGGGCATCCCGCAGCCCAGCCCGGACTCGTCCACCCCGCAGTCCCTGGGCCTCGGCCCGTCGGTGGGCTGAGCGGGGTACGCGGTGTACGAGGTCGGCGGGGAGCGCTACGTCGTCGTCGACGCCCACGTGCACGCGTGGGACGGCAGCCCGCACAACCAGGCGGGCCCGGCGGGCGAGCAGTTCGTCGCCGACCTCCACCACCGGCACCGCGTCCTCGACCGGACCCCGCGGCCGATCCCGTTCGACGAGTTCGCCGCGGTCGGCGAGCGCTCCCTGGTCGCCGATCTGCTGGGGCGGGGACACGTGGACCGGGCGGTGCTCCAGCCGCTCGGACTCGGGTCGCTGTTCGTCCTCGGGTTCGCGCCGTCGGCGTGGTCCGCGGAGCTCGCGGAGGGGCTCGCCGGCCGGTTCGCCGTGACCGGCGAGCTGGACCCGGCCGACGAGGCCGGCCGGCGCGGCATCGCCGCCCGCGTCCGCCGCGAGGACCTGCGCGGGCTGTCCCTGACCTCCGGGACCCGCCCGGAGGCCCGCCTCGGGCTCGACGACCCGGCCCTGCGTCGGGCGCTGGCGCGGGCCGAGCAGGCGGGTGCCGCCGTGGTGCACCTGGGGGTCGGGGCGGTCGCGCACCCGGCCGCCGGTGCCCCCGTCTGGAGCCACGGCGGTGTCCCGGACCGGCCCACGGGGTCCGGGCGCATCCGGGCCCGCTGGCCGAGCTGGGCCGAGCCGGTGCGCTCCGGGTCGGCCCTGCCCGTCCGGGAGCGCGACGCCCGGCCGGCGCCCGCCGGACGCATCGACCCGGGGCAGGTCCGGGTCCTCGTCTCCGCGCTGCCGCGCGTGCGGTTCGTGCTGGGCGCGGGCTGGCTGCCGACGCCGGTCCTCACCCGGCTGGCCCAGCTGCCCGGGGTGCACGTGCTGCTCACCGAGGTGCTCGCCGGGCTGCGGACGCATCCGCGGGAGGCGGGGGAGGCGCTCGACGCGCTGCTGGCGGCCTACGGGCCGGAGCGGCTGCTGTTCGGCAGCGGCTACCCGCTGGTGCGGCCGGAGCGCCTCGTCGGGGAGACGGCGGCGGCCCTGCTCGCGCGGGGACTCGGGCCTTCCGCCGTGCAGGCCGTGCTGGGCGCCAACGCGGCCCGGCTCTACCGGCTGCCGGTCCCGGACGCGCTCGTCGCGCGCGACTCCGTCGCCCGCGCGCGCTGACGACGGACGACGGCCCGGAGCCCGCGGGGCCCGGGCCGTCGGTCTGCGGTCAGGAGGTGGCGCGGCCGTCGCCCCCGGCCAGTGCGGGCTCGCGGTCGGGCACGTAGGTGTCCGTGCCGGGGATCCGGGTCGGGTGGGAGATGTCGAGCCGGGCCGTCTCGGGCATCGTGATCAGCGGGTAGATGGCCACGGCCGCGGAGAGCATGAGGTAGAAGGCCGGGATGTAGGTGTTCCCGGTGGCGGCGATGAGGCTCTCGTTGATCAGCGGCGCGGTGCCGCCGAAGGCCGCGGTCGAGGTGGCGTAGCCGATCGAGAAGCCGCCGTAGCGGTTGCGCGTGGGGAACATGGCCGGCAATGCCGAGCCGATCACGCCGAGCATCATGACCAGCTGCAGACCAAGGATGGCGATGCCGATCGTCACGGGCAGCCAGCTCTTGAGGCTGATCAGCCAGAACGCGGGGACGGCGAGCACGAGCGTGCTGATCGCCGAGCCCAGCAGCAGTGGCTTGCGGCCGATCCGGTCGGACAGCCGCCCGATCGGCGTGATGACCACCATCATGATCAGCATGACGCCGATGAGCACGAACAGCGACTCGGTCTCGTCGATGTCGATCGTGTCGGTGAGGTAGCTGGGCATGTACGTCAGCAGCGTGTAGTTGGCGACGTTGAGCAGCATGACGAAGCCGACGAGGTGCAGGATCTGCGGCCGGACGTTGCGCACGACCTCGCGGAAGGGCGCCGACGTGGTGGTGTGCTCCTGCTCGGCCGCCCGGAACGCGGGTGTGTCCTCGAGCTTGGACCGCAGGTAGAAGCCGACCAGGCCGAGCGGACCCGCGACGAGGAACGGGATGCGCCAGCCCCAGCTGTTCAGCGCCTCCTCGGACAGCCCGAGCTGGACCGCCGTGGCCAGGATCGCGCCCAGCACCGTGCCGGCGAGGGTGCCGAACTCCAGGAACGAGCCGAAGAAGCCACGGCGCCTCGAGGGGGCGTACTCGGCGATGAAGGTCGCCGCCCCGCCGTACTCGCCGCCGGTGGAGAAGCCCTGCACCAGGCGGAAGGTCAGCAGCAGGATCGGCGCGGCCAGCCCGATGACGGTGAAGCTGGGCAGCAGGCCGATGAGGAACGTCGCGCCCGCCATCAGCACGATCGTCACGGCGAGGACCTGGCGGCGGCCGTACCGGTCGCCCAGCGGGCCCAGGATGATCCCGCCCAGCGGCCGGAGCACGAAGGGGATCGCGATGCCCGCGAACACGAAGATCGAGCGGGCCGTGGGGCTGAACTCCGGGAAGAAGTTCAGCCCGATCTGCGTGGTCAGGTAGGCGTAGACGGCGTAGTCGAACCACTCGACGCCGTTCCCGATGGCGGCACCGGCCACCGCCTTCCGCACGGTCGCCGGGTCGGCCTCGTCGACCTGGTGCCGGTGCCCGTGACCTTCCGCGTTGGTCTCGCTCATCACGTCCCCCGTCTCGGTTGCCGGACCACGCTAGGTGAACCGTCAGGTTCCCGCAGGGCGTGGCAGGCGGCCGAACGGTCGCACGCGCAGGCCCGCCGGGCCGGTGGCGGGGCGTCCCCTTGGCCCTGAGAGGCCGGTCACAAAGCGCCGGGCGACTACGCCAAGTGAGACGTGCGCCATCGCTCGATGCACCGGAAACCCCCGGTCGGAGCGATCCAGACGTACGTCCAACACGCTCGTCCGTCGGAGGTCGTGACCCGGACGCGGGCGTAGCCCGGGCCCTCGTAGCGGTCGAGCCGGGGCAGGAGGGCACCCGGGTCCCGCAACGGGACGAGGTGACCGGGCACACCGGGCCCGGGATCGCGGAGCATCGCCGGGTAGCCGAGGCCGGTGTCCAGCAGGGTCCCGGGGACCGTGACCGGCTCGGCGCGCCCGGTGGTCGCACCGGCGAGCAGCCGCCAGGCGCGCTCGCCGGGCTGCAGGGTGCCGTAGACGAAGAGCCGGGCGGGCCAGGCGTCCGGGTCCGGCGCCCCGACGAGGGTGGTCGCCTCCAGGCCGTCCGACGGCGCCCGCTCGCCGCGCAGCACCCGGGCGGCGGTCTGCGGCAGGTCGGCACAGCGGACCGGTTCGCCGTCGACCAGCAGCGGGCGCCGGATGCCGGCCAGCCCGACGTACGCCAGGACGTCGTCGAGCAGGGTCCCGTCCTCGGTGCGCACCTCGCCGGTGTGCACCCGGGCCAGGCGGTACCGGCCGGAGGAACGGCCCTCGCAGCGGTCGAGCACGGCGACCTGGGCGGGCGTCGCGAACCACACCGAGTGCTCCTCGACCAGGCCCGGCGCGGCGGCCAGCACCGCCGGCCGCTGGTCGTCGACCACACGCAGGCCGTGCGCCCACACCGCGGTCAGGCCGGTCGTCCGGGCCCGGAGCACGACGACGGGGCCCGCCAGCCCGAGCTCGCGCCGCAGCCAGCCGATCTTGGCGGGGTTGCGGTTGGAACCGTAGGTGAGCAGCGGGACCCGTCCGGCCATCGGCGGGGCGTCCCTCGCGGCGAGCCAGGCGTCGAGGTCCGTGCCCCGCTCGAGGGCGCCCACGCGCCAGGACGAGCGGGCGGACGGGTCGGCGGCGAGCGTCAGCCCGCCCCCCTCGACGTGCACGAACGAGCGGTGCGGCACGACCCCCGGGTACGGCGCGGCGGGGTACGCGGCGTCGGGGAAGTCGGGGGGCATCCCCCGCAGTATGCAGCTACGGTCCCGCGGGAGCGGGGCGACGGCGGGCACGCAGGAGGCGGGCGACCGCCCCGCGCGGCGACGCGATCAGCGCGACGAGGAAGCAGCCCGTGCACACGAGCCCCATCGCCCCGGCGATCGAGCTGTCGAAGGTGAGCGCGAGGACGTGCCCGGCCACCGCCCCCACCCAGCCGACGGCGACGGCCACGGCCACCATCGCGGCCAGGCTGCGGGTCACCAGGAAGGCCGTCGCGGCCGGCACGATCAGCATCGTCACGACCAGGATCGCGCCGACCGCCTCGAAGGCCGAGACCGCGGTGATCGCGACCGCGACCAGCAGCAGGCGGGAGAGCAGCCGCGGCCGCAGCCCGGTGACCCGGCCGAAGTGCGGGTCGAAGGTCGTGGCCCGCAGCTCCTTCCACAGCGCCGTGACCAGTACCAGGTTGAGCAGCACCACCACGGCGAGGACCACGCCGGACCGGGCGAGGTCGATCCCGCCGACGGTCACGACGTCGAAGGGCGTGAAGGCGATCTCGCCGTAGATGGTGGAGTCCAGGTCCAGGTGGATGTCCGAGGCGTAGCGGGTGATGCCGAGGACGCCGAGGGAGAACAGTGCGGGGAAGACGAGCGCGATCGCCGCGTCGGAGGCCACCAGGCCGGTGGCGCGCACGGCGTCGATCCCGAGCACGCAGAGCACCGCGAAGGCCGCGGCCCCGGCGACCACCGGCACGGGCGCCCGGGTCTCGGCGATGAGCCACACGGCCACGATCCCCGGCAGCACGGCGTGGCTGACGGCGTCGGCCAGCAGGGCCATCCGGCGCAGCACCAGGAACGGGCCGAGCAACCCGCACGCGGTCGCGGTCAGGCCCGCGACCAGCACTATCGTGAGGTCGTCTGCGGTCACCGGGCGCCCCCGTCCAGCCCGGCGCGCTCCCGCAGCTCGGCGAGCGCCTCGGGGTCCAGGGTGCCGGCCAGGTCGAGCGGGTCGGGCTCGCGGGCGTCCCGCAGCCGGATCTGCGGGCCGTGGTCGATCCAGGCCCGCCAGAGCACCAGGTGTTCCGCGACCTCGGCCCGCGCGGCCTCCCCGGCGACGGTCAGGATGCCCTCCGGGGTGAGCAGGTTCGCGGCGACCAGCCTGCGGCGGGTCCGGGGATCGGCGCTCGCCGGGTCCTGCAGGGCCGTGGCGCGGCGGGCGGTGCGGCGACGCCGGCCGAGCCGCAGCCGCCGGGACAGCACCCCGCGGCCGGGGGCCAGGACCACCGCGAGCAGCGCGACCACGACCCCGACCAGCACGACGACCGGCCCGGTCGGCAGCTGCCCGCGCGTGGCGAGCAGCGCCCCGGTCACCCCGACGACCGCGCCGACGATCCCGGCCAGCACCAGCACCCGCGGGAAGCGGTCGGCCAGCTGGCGGGCGGTCACCGTCGGGACGGCGAGCATCGCGACCATGAGGATCGCGCCGACCAGCCGCACCCCGATCACGACGGCCGCGACGAGGAAGGCCGTCACGGCGATCTCCATCGCCCGGGTCGGCAGCCCGATCGCGGCGGCATAGGCACGGTCGAACAGCGTGGCGGCGAGCGCGCGGCGCAGCAGCACGACCGCGGCCACCCCGGCCGCCCCGACCGCGGCCATCACGGCGACGTCGCGTTCGAGCAGGCCCGCGGCCTGCCCGAACAGGAAGCTCTCCAGGCCCGCCTGCTGGGCGTTGCCGCCCGCGGTGATGTGGGTGAGCAGCACGATGCCGAGGGAGAAGAACCCGGAGAGCACCACGCCGATCGCGGTGTCCGGCCGCAGCCGGGACCGTTCCACCGCCACCATGAGCAGTGCCGCGACCAACCCCGCGACGGCCGCACCCGCGAGCAGCCCGGCGACCTCCTTGGTGCCGAGCACGAGGAAGGCCACGCAGACCCCGGGCAGCGTGGAGTGCGCGATGGCGTCGCCGACCAGTGAGCGGCCGCGGAGCACCGCGAACGAGCCCAGCACACCGCTCGTCACACCGAGGACCAGCGCCCCCGCGACGACGACGGTGTCGGTGTAGGGCAGGCCGAGCAGGGCGCCCAGGGAGTCCAGCCCTAGCCGGTCCACACCGGCGTCCCCTCGGGCAGGCCGGCCCCGTAGGCGCGGCGGACGGCCTCCTCGGTGAGCACCTCCGCCGTCGGCCCGCAGCCGAGCGCGCGGACGTTGAGCAGCAGCACCCAGTCGAAGGCGCTGCGGACCTGGGCGAGGTCGTGGTGCACGACGACCGTGGAGCCGCCCTCGTCGGCCAGCCTGCGGAGCAGTTCGAGCAGGTCGGCCTGGGTGCGGGCGTCGACCCCGGCGAAGGGCTCGTCCATCACCAGCACCTCGGCCTGCTGCGCGAGGGCCCTGGCGAGGAACACGCGCTGCCGCTGGCCGCCGGAGAGCTGGCCGATCTGCCGCCGGGCCAGCGGGGCCATGCCCACCCGGTCCAGGCACTCCGCGGCGATCCGCCGGTCCGCGCGGCCGATCCGGCGGAACCAGCCGGCGGCCCGGTAGCGGCCCATCGCGACGACCTCGGCCACGGTGATCGGGAAGTCCCAGTCCACGGACTCGGCCTGGGGCACGTACGCGAGGTTCTCCAGCGCCGCCCGGCCCTGCGCGCCGGCGATCCGGACCGTGCCGGAGTCGGCGGGGACCAGCCCGAGCGCGGCCTTGAGCAGCGTCGACTTGCCCGCGCCGTTCGGGCCGACGATCGCCGACAGGGCGCCGCGCGGGAAGGTCGCGTCGACCTGCCACAACGCGGGCGCGGCCCGGTAGGACACGGTGAGCGCGGAGATCTCCAGAGCGTGCATCCTCACCCTTCCCGGCCCGGCGCCCCGAGGGCGCTCGCGATCAGTTCGGCGTTCTTGCGGACCATGCCCGTGTACGTCCCCTCCGGCGTCCCCGGCTCGCCGGCGGAGTCGGTGTACAGCTCCCCGCCGATCGAGGCCCTGAACCCCCGCTCGGCGGTCGCGGCGAGCAGCGCGTCGACGGTCTGCCGCGGGACCGAGGTCTCGATGAAGGCGGCCGGGACCCGGCGGGAGGCGAGCAGTTCGGCGACGCGCTCCACGTCGGCCGTCGTGGCCTCGGCGGCCGTGGAGATGCCCTGGATCGCGGCGACCTCGATGCCGTAGCGGCGGCCGAAGTAGGCGAACGCGTCGTGCGAGGTCACGAGCAGCCGCTGGCCGGGCGGCACGGCCGCGATCCGCTCGCGCACCTCGGCGTCGAGCCCGGTCAGCTCGGCGAGGTACGAGTCGAGGTTGACCCGGTAGACGTCGGCGTGCTGCGGGTCCAGCGCGGAGAGCCGGTCGGCGATCGTGCGGGCGCAGTCCTCCCACAGCGCGACGTCGAACCAGACGTGCGGGTCCGGCTCGGGCGAGCCGGGGTGGGTCAGGAGCGCGGTGTGCGGGATCCCGTCCGTGACGGCGGCGGTGGGCTGCCGCGCGGCGAGATCGGCGAGCAGGTCGCCCATCTTCCCCTCCAGGCCCAGGCCGCCGTAGAGGATCAGGTCGGCGTCCCGCAGCAGCCGGACGTCCCGGGCGCTCGCCTTGAACAGGTGCGGGTCGACCCCGGGGCCCATGAGCCCCGTGACCTGCACGCGGTCGCCGCCGATCCGGTGCACCGCGTCCGTGATCATCGTGGTGGTCGTGGTGACCCGGACCTGCCGCTCGGCCACCGGCTCACGGTCCGCCGTCACGGTCCGGGCGGCGCAGCCGCTCAGCAGGACGGCGCACACGGCGAGCACCAGCATCGCCCGCCACCTGCGCCGACCCGTCATGTAGACCCGCCTACACCGTCGAAGGAGACCACTCTAAGGGTGGGCCGAGCATAGGGTGCGGTGGCGGCCGTCGTCGTCTCGTTCTGAGAAGGTTCACGCGTGTGCTCCACCACCGTCGCGCGGGACCTGCCCCCCACGATCACCTGGGACCGCGACCGGATCGTGCTGCTCGACCAGACCCGGCTGCCGGAGGTGCACCGGGTGGAGATCACGTCGGTCGACGGTCTGGTCGACGCCATCCGGCGGCTCGTCGTGCGCGGGGCGCCCGCGCTGGGCGTCGCCGGGGCGTACGGGGTGGCGCTCGCCGCGCACACCGGAGGTGACCTGCCGGCGGACGCCGAGCGCATCGCCTCGGCCCGGCCCACGGCCGTCAACCTGCGGCGGGGCGTCGAACGGGCGCTCGCCGCCGCGGACCCGCTGGCGGCGGCGCACGCCTTCCGGGACGAGGACGTCGCCGCCTGCCGGGCGATCGGCGCGCGCGGCGCCGCCCTGCTCGAGGAGCTGTGCGGGCAGCGGCCGCTGCGTCTGCACACCCACTGCAACGCCGGGGCCCTGGCCTGTGTCGAGTGGGGGACCGCGCTCGGCGTGGTCCGGTCGCTGCACGCCTCCGGCCGGGTGGAGCTGGTGGTCGCCGACGAGACCCGGCCGCTGCTGCAGGGCGCGCGGATCACCGCCGTCGAGCTGCAGGCGCTGGGGGTGCCGCACCGGGTCGTCGTCGACGGCGCGGCGGCGTCGGTGATCGCGCGCGGGCTGGTCGACGCCGTGGTCGTCGGGGCGGACCGGATCGCCGCGAACGGTGACGTCGCCAACAAGATCGGCACCTACCCGCTGGCCCTCGCGGCCGCGCGGGCCGGGATCCCGTTCGTCATCGCGGCACCCGAGACCACGGTCGACGCCGCGACGCCGGACGGCGCCGCCATCGAGATCGAGGAGCGGGACCCGGGGGAGGTCGTGGCCGGGGCCGACGCGTGGAACCCGGCCTTCGACGTGACGCCGGCGGAGCTGGTCACGGCGATCGTCACCGACACCCGCACCTGGCGACCATGAAGAGCGCCGCCTTCCGGCTGATGCTGGTCGTGACCGTGCTCGGCTTCGGCGGGCACGCCCTGCTGCTGCCGGTGCTGCCGCTGTGGGTCAGCCGCGGCGGGGCGGGCGAGTTCGGCGCCGGGACGACGACCGGGGTGCTGATGGCGACCACCGTCGTCACCCAGCTCGCGGTGCCGGCCCTGCTCCGGCGGGTCGGCTACCGGGCCGTGCTCGGCGCCGGGCTGGTGCTGCTCGGGGCGCCCGCCCCGTTCCTGCTGCTCACGGCCGAGCTCGGGCCGGTCCTGCTGATCTGCGCGATCCGCGGGATCGGCTTCGGCCTGCTCACCGTGGCCGGCAGTGCGCTGGTGGCGGAGCTGGTGCCGCCGGCCGAGCACGGGCGGGCGTCGGCGCGGTACGGCTACGCGATCGGGATCCCGCAGCTCGTCCTGCTGCCGCTCGGCGTCGCGACCGTGGACCTGCTCGGATTCCCGGGCGTGTTCCTCGCGGCAGGGATCGCGCCGCTGCTCGGGGCGGCCGCCACACCCTTCCTGCGGGCCGAGCGCCCCCTGCCCGCGCAGCCGCGGGCCGGGGACCCCGCGGAGCTCGGGACCGTCGTCGTCCGGGGCTGGCGCGGCGGGACCGGGCCGATGGTGGCCATGCTGGCCTGCTCGCTCGCGCAGGGCGGGCTGGTCACCTTCCTGCCGCTGGCCGCCCCGGCGGCGACCGCGGTCGCCCCGGTCGCGCTGTTCGCCGTCGCCCTCGGCGGCATCCTCGGGCGCGGCCTCGCCGGCGGGCTGGTGGACCGGCGCGGCCCCGGCCGGCTGCTGTTGCCGGGCACGCTGCTCGCGGCGGTCGGGATGGGCGTCGAAGTGCTGGCGGTCGGCGGGGCGACCTGGCTGCTCGTCGTCGGCGCCTTCGCCGTCGGCACCGGCTTCGGGTTCGTCCAGAACGACTCGCTGGTCTCGCTGTTCGCCGTCGCCGGGCCCGCCCGGTACGGCGCCGCGAGCGCCGCGTGGAACATCGGGTTCGACGCCGGCACCGGCGCCGGATCGAGCGGTCTCGGCGCCATCGCCGAACCGTTCGGCTTCCGCGCTGCCTTCGGCGCCGCCGCCCTCCTGCTGCTCGCCGTCCTGCCCCTCACCCGCCGCCCCAGAACCTGACGAACGGCACTTTCGCTCAAGAGGAATGAGCGAGAGTGCCGTTCGCCTCTCTCAGGGGTCAGTGGCCGCGGGCGATCCACTCCTCGAGGTGCGGTGCCTCGGAGCCGATGGTGGTGGAGTCGCCGTGCCCGGTGCGGACCTCGGTGTCGCCGGGCAGGGGCAGCAGCGTGCCCCGGATCGAGTCGATGATCGTGTCGAAGCTCGAGTACGACCGCCCGGTGGCCCCGGGGCCGCCCTGGAACAGCGTGTCGCCGGTGAACACCGTCTTCAGTTCCGGCGCGTAGAGGCAGGTCGAGCCGGGGGAGTGCCCCGGGGTGACCAGCGCGCGCAGCTCGATCCCGCCGGCCTTGATCACCTGCCCGTCGCCGATCTCCTGGTCCGGCGTGCGGTTCGGGTGGGTCATCTCCCACAGCGGCGCCTCGGCCGGGTTGAGCAGGATCGGCGCGTTGAACGTGTCCGCCAGCCGCGGGGCCTGGTTGACGTGGTCGTCGTGCGCGTGCGTGCACACCACCGCCACCACGCGGCGCCCGGCGATGATCTCGCCGATGGCCTCCGGGTCGTGTGCGGCGTCGATCACGACGACCTCGTTCTCGTCGCCGACGACCCAGACGTTGTTGTCGACCTCCCACGTGCCCCCGTCCAGGGAGAACGTGCCGTGGGTGACGACGTGGTCTATCGGCCCCTTGTGCAGGCCCTCGGGTGTGCTCATCAGAGGACCACCACCGAGCGCAGCACGTCTCCGTGGTGCATCTTCTCGAAGGCGGTCTCGATGTCGTCCAGCCCGATCTCCTCGGAGACGAACTTCTCCAGCGGCAGCCGGCCCTGCAGGTGCAGGTCGACCAGGTACGGGAAGTCCCGCGAGGGCAGGCAGTCGCCGTACCAGGAGGACTTGAGCGAGCCGCCGCGGCCGAAGTACTCGATCATCGGGAGCTCCGGGGCGACCATGTCCGGGGTCGGCACGCCGACCAGCACCACGGTGCCGGCCAGGTCGCGGGCGAAGAAGGCCTGCTTCCAGGTCTCCGGGCGGCCGACCGCGTCGACCACGACGTCCGCGCCGAACCCGTCCGTGGCCTCCTTGATGGCCTCGACGGCGTCGGTGCTCCTGGCGTTGACGGTGTGGGTGGCGCCGAAGCCCTTGGCCCACTCCAGCTTCCGGTCGTCCGTGTCGACCGCGATGATCGTGGTCGCACCGGCCAGGTTCGCCCCGGCGATGGCGGCGTCGCCCACCCCACCGCAGCCGATCACGGCGATCGAGTCGCCGCGGCTCACACCGCCGGTGTTGATCGCGGCGCCGATGCCGGCCATGACCCCGCAGCCGAGCAGGCCGGCGACCTGCGGCCTCACCGCGGGGTTGACCTTGGTGCACTGGCCGGCGGCGACCAGGGTCTTCTCCACGAAGGCGCCGATGCCCAGGGCCGGGGACAGCTCCTGGCCGGACTTCAGCGTCATCTTCTGCTTCGCGTTGTGGGTGTTGAAGCAGTACCAGGGCTTGCCCTTGCGGCAGGCCCGGCACTCACCGCAGACCGCGCGCCAGTTCAGGATCACGAAGTCGCCGGGCGCGACCTCGGTGACACCCTCACCGACGGACTCCACGACCCCGGCGGCCTCGTGGCCCAGCAGGAACGGGAACTCGTCGTTGATCCCGCCCTCCCGGTAGTGCAGGTCGGTGTGGCAGACCCCGCACGCCTGGATCGCCACGACCGCCTCGCCGGGACCCGGGTCCGGGACCACGATCGTCTCGACGGAGACCGGCTTGCCCTTCTCGAGGGAGACGACCCCACGGACCTCTTGCGCCATGCTTCTCACTCCTGTGTCGGTCCACGCCGCGCCGGATGCGCGCATCGTGACCCTTTCATGTGTCGCGCGCGAGCCGCCCGGCATCCCTCGCCCCGAACGTCCCCCGTGGACCGGGCCCGCTCAGCCTGCGAGGTCGAGCGGGCGCAGCCAGATGCCGTTCTTCGTCTGCACCAGGTCAAGCCCGCGGGGGTCGGTGCACGCACCCTTCGGCCGGTGCGCGTCGAAGAGCCTCGCGTCGTCGAACACCGCACCGCAACCCCTGAATCGGCGGCAGCAGTGCGCACGGTCCGCCCCGACCCACGACGAGCCGCAACAGGTCACCCGGATCAGCTCGCTCGACGCCACGGCCGCGAGGGTACGTGCCGGCACCGACAGAACCGGGCGCCGGTGATCACTCCGCCGGCCCGTCGTCCTCACCACCCCGGTCCACGAGCGTCCGGATCACCTCGTCGGCGTAGGCCTGCAGTGTCTCGCCGCGGGGGGCGAGGGCGGGTGTCGCGTGTGCGAGCTGGGCGTGCCCGAGGTAGGCGGTGTAGGCGAGCAGGCTGCGGCGCTCCGCCTCGGCCGCGGGGAAGCCGAGCCGGGTGAACAGGGTGCTCAGGTAGGCGAGCCGGCGCCGGGAGACGCGCTCGAGCACCGGGGCGACGAGCGGGTGGCCGGCGTCCCCCTGCAGGCCCAGCTCCACGGCGTTGCCCGACCGCTCGGTGGTGGCTCCCAGGACCAGCAACAACAGGGCGCGCAGTCGGGCGAGGGGATCGGGCTCGGCCTCGACGGTCCGGATGACCTCCTCGGTCTCGACCCGTTCCCAGCGGTCGAGGGCGGCGGCCAGCAGCTCGTCGCGGGACCTGAAGTGCCAGTAGAAGCTACCCTTGGTGGCGCCGAGCCGGGCGGCGAGCGGCTCGACGGCGACGGCCCGCGTGCCGCCCTCGGCCAGCGCCGTCAGGGCGGTGGCGGCCCAGTCGTCCGCGGTCAACGTCCTGCGTCCGGCCCTCGACATCGCCGGGCTCCGTACGGTGGCGTACGGATGGTTTCCGATGGTCAGGAACGTGCACGAGCGCGAGTTCCCCGCCCCGGCTGAGCAGGTGTGGGAGCTGGTCGCCGCCCTCGGCGGGCCGGGGGACCGGCTCTGGCCCGCGGCCTGGTTGCCGGTGGCGTTCGACCGCCCGCTCGGGCCGGGGGCGTCGGGCGGGCACGGCGGGCTCCGGTACGCGGTCTCCCGATACGAACCGGGCCGCCTCGTCGAGTTCACCGCGGCGCCCGGCCGGAGCCTCGACGGCACGCACGCCTTCGTCGTCGAGCCCCGTGGGCGCGACCGTTGCGTCCTCCGGCACGAGCTGCTGCTGCGGACGACCGGCGCCATGCGCGTGCTCTGGCCCCTGGCCGTGCGTCCGCTGCACGACGCCGTTCTCGAGGACCTGCTCGACACCGCCGAGCGTGCGCTCGGCACCGGGCCCGCTCGGCCGGCTCGCTGGTCCCCGCTGGTCCGGGTGCTCCGGCTCGCCGCCGAGCGACCGCGGGCCACCGCCGTCCCCGTTCCGGTCACCGCGCTGCTGCGCGGGGCGTTGCCGCGGGGCGTTGCCGCGGGTCGACGCCGCCGACGCCTACGCCGTCTCCGCGCCCGACGGCGCGCCGACCGACCCGCAGGCCTGGGCGGACGCGGTGTTCCGCCGGGTGCCGGCGTGGGTCGTGGCCCTGCTCGCCCTCCGTCAGGCCCTGGTGGGGCTCGTCGGGATCGAGCGGGGTGACCGGTCCGCCTTCGACACCCTGCGCCGCACGGACGACGAGGTGCTCCTGGGTACCGACGCCGGCCACCTGGACTTCCGGGTCTCGGTCCTGCGCGAGCCCGGTCGCGTCGTGCTGAGCACCGTCGTGCGGATCCGCGGCGGCTGGGGCCGGCTGTACTGGGGCGTGGTGCGGCACCTGCACCCCGTCGTCCGGTCGATGCTCGCGGCGGCGGCGCGCCGACTGTCGCAGGGTGCACCCGCAAGGTCGACGACGACGGGTGGAACCGAGCATCCGGGGTAGCGTGCCCCGCATGACGCGGACGGCCGCCGACCTGCTCCCGCCGGACCCGCCCCTGGGCACCGCGCTCGGCGTCGTCGCCGGGTCGGGGCGCCCGGGGCCCTCGCGGATCGTGGCGCCGGCCGGCACCGCGTACATCGACGTCGGGACGTTGGCGGCCGCGCAGGACGGCCCGTACCCCACCCTCCTCGCCGAGCCCTCGCTCGACGGCCTGCTCGCGGCCGGCCGGCCCGCCTGGCGGGAGGTCCGGGAGTGGCTGGCCTCCTGGCTGGCCGATCCCGAACGGCTCGCGCCCTACGCCCTGCCGCACGCCGGCGTGGTCCCGGTGCTGCCCTTCACCGTGGCCGACTACGTCGACTTCTTCGCCTGCGAGCAGCACGCGGCCAACGCGGCCGCGATCGCCAAGCCGGGCGCGACCGTCACCCCGAACTGGAAGCACCTGCCGGTGGGCTACCACGGGCGCGCGGGCACGGTGTACGTGAGCGGCAGCCCCGTCCTCCGGCCCAGCGGCCAGCGCGGCCCCGGTGACCTCGGTCCGACCCGGGCGCTGGACTTCGAGGCCGAGCTGGGCTTCGTGCTCGGCGGCACCACCAGCGGCCCGGTGCCGTTGGAGGAGGCGCTCGACCACGTCTTCGGCGTGGTCCTGCTCAACGACTGGTCGGCGCGGGACATCCAGTCCTGGGAGTCCCGCCCGCTCGGCCCGCTGCTCGGCAAGTCCTTCGCCACCTCCGTATCCGCCTGGGTGACCCCGCTCGACGAGCTGGCCGGCGCCTGGACCGAGCCGCCCGCCCGGGATCCCCGGCCGCTGCCCTACCTGCTGGGCAAGGCCGACCGCGGCCTCGACGTGACCCTCGAGGTGCGGCTCAACGGCGACCGCCTCTCGACCCCGCCCGGCGGCGACCTCTACTGGACGCCCGCCCAGCTCGTCACACACCTGACCACGAACGGCGCCCCGATCCGGCCCGGCGATCTGCTCGGCTCCGGCACCGTCTCCGGTCCCCGCCGCGACCAGCGCGGTTGCCTGCTCGAGCTGACCTGGGGCGGCCGCGACGAGTTCGCCCTGTCCGACGGCACCACCCGGCACTACCTCCACGACGGCGACGAGGTCTCGATCGTCGCCAGCGCCCCGCGGCCGGACGGCGGCCGCTTCTCCCTCGGCGAGGTACGCGGCACCGTCCTCCCCGCGGACTGACGCGGCTGCGCCGACGGGCGCAATGCGTAACGACGGGCGGCGTATCTCCGAGCGTGTGGTGACGGTCATACCGACGGCCGGGATCACCCGGCCGCGACCACGAGGACGGAGACCGGAGATGCCGGACTTCAAGAGCTCGCACGACCACGGCCACCACGGCGACAAGCACCACGACAAGCACGACAAGCACGACAAGCACCGCGACGACCATCACGACAAGCACGACAAGCACGACAAGCACGACAAGCACGACAAGCACGACAAGCACCGCGACGACGACCACGACTGGAAGCACGACCACGACTGGAAGCACGACGACCACGACTGGAAGCACGACGACCACGACTGGAAGCACTGCGACCACGAGGACCACGGGCACCACGAGCACGCCGGGCACGACCACGGCGGCGGCGTGGTGCACTGAGGCTCCCGTCACAGAGCCACCGCCGAGAGCCACCGCACGGGGCGCGGGACGGCCGCGCCGCTGACGGCCGGGATGCGACGACCGCGTCCCGGCCGTCCGTCACGTTCCCCGCGGGCCCGCCCCGGCCCGTCCCCGCCCGAGGAGGAGCCCGGTCGTGGCCACGCCGGAAGCCGCCCGCAACCCCGTCGACGAGGCCCTCGACCTGCTCGGCACCACGCTCGCCGGTGCGGAGGCCAACGACCGCGAGGACCTGGCGCGCCGCCTGCGCGCCGCGCGGGACGAGCTCGCCGCGGCGACCACCGCGGGCCGCCGGGTCGCCGCCATGCGCACCGCGTCGCAGGAGCTGACCCGCGCCCTCGACTCGCTCCGCTCGGACCTGCGCTACCGGCGCGCCGCGCTGTCCGACCCCGCCCGCGCCGCCCGGCTGCGGGCCGAGCTCAGCGCGCTGCGCAAGCGGTCCGGGCGGCTGCGCAGCGTGTCCCGCGAGTGGTCGCAGATCCTCGGCGACGGCTTCGCCGGGCTGACCTCGGACGTCGAGTTCTCCCTGCGCACCCGCACCCGAGCGGTCGTCGCGGACACCGAGCGGGACATCGGGGAGCACGATCCGCGCAAGGAGCGGGCCGAGATCATGGGGCGGTTCCGCGAGCGGCTCGCCGGGGAGGCGGACCGGCTCCGCGTGGAGCTGGACTACGGCGTCCGGGTCGTCGCCGACCGGCTGACCGAGGGCACCGAGCTGACCGAGCGGCTCCCGATGCCGGCGATCCCGATCCCGCCCGGCGCCGAGACCGTCGCCGCGATCGCGGAGCCGCCCGCGGGCGACGCCGGGCGGACGCCGATCCCCGCCCGCCTGCTCACCGTGGTCATGCCCACGTACGGCGGGATCATGATGGCCTTCGTGCTCACCCGGTTCCTCGGCGTCGCCGTGCCGGTGTGGATGCTGGTCACCGGCGCGTGCCTCGGCGCCCTCGGGCTGGGCGGCGCCGCGCTGAGCGGGGAGCGCAAGCGGGGCCTCGACCGCCGCCGCGCCGAGGTGCGCACCGCGGTCCGGGCCATGGTCGACGAGTTCCAGCTCACCGTCGGCAAGCAGGTCCGGGACGCCGCGCGCTCCGCCAACGCCGAGCTGCGCCGCGCGGTCACGACCGCGCTCACCCGCCGGGACGACGAGCTCGACGCCCGGCTCGGATCGGCGCTCTCCGCCGTCGAGGGGCTGGAGAAGGTGGCCGCGGACCTGAAGGACATCGACGAGGACCTCGCGACGATCGACGGGCTGCGCCGCCGCGCCGGCACGCTCATCCCGCACTTCCCGGTCTGACCGGCACCACCCCGACCAGCATCATCAGGGTGTCCGCGAGCCGGTCGATCCCGCGGTCGTCCCGCACCCAGACCGGCGCCTGCGACATCGCGGCGTGCATCGCCTGCAGCGTGGGGTCGACGGCGACGACGGTGAACTCGCCGCTCCGCAGCCCCTCCTCGACGACGGCGCGGAACACCGCGTCGTGCCGGCGGCGGAGGGCCTTGATGCGCGCCCGCTGGTCCTCCGGCCAGTCGTCCGGGACCAGGAAGAGGCGCAGCGCGGCGGGGTACTCGCGGACGGCGATCCGGATGTGCTCGCGGAGCAGCGCGCGGAGCCGGTCCGTGGGCGTGCCGCCGGCGGGCAGGGCCTCGAGCCGGTCCGTCCAGTCCGTGCCGAGGGTCTCGATCGCGGCCGTGACCAGCTCGTCCTTGCTCGCGAAGTAGTAGTAGAGCGAGCCCTTGGTGACGTCGAGCCGGTCGGCGACGTCCTCCAGGCTCACCCCCTCGTACCCGCGCTCGCCGAGGAGCTCGGCCGCGGTCGTGAGGATCGCCCGCACCCGTTCGCCACGCTTGCGCGCCACCCGCTGACTCACGGTTCACATCTTGACCCAAGAGTCGAAGTTCGTCACGGTGGTCGGCGAACGAGACGAGGGAGTCGACGTGTCCCACACCCCTGATTTCACCGACATCGTGTACGAGGTCGACGGCACCACCGCCGTGATCACGATGAACCGCCCGGCCCGGTACAACGCCTTCCGAGCGCAGACGGTCGAGGAGCTGACCAGGGCCTTCCGTGCCGCGTGGGCGGACCACGACGTACGGGCGATCATCCTCACCGGGGCCGGTGACAAGGCGTTCTGCACCGGCGGGGACGTCAAGCAGCGTGCGGAGACCGGCGACTACGGCCCGAGCGACAGCGGCATGTTCGAGATCGGCTACCTGCACAAGCTGATCCGGGACGTCCCGAAGCCCGTCATCGCCGCCGTCAACGGGATGGCGATCGGCGGCGGGCACGTGCTGCACGTGCTGTGCGACGTGTCGATCGCCGCGGACACCGCCCGCTTCGGCCAGACCGGCCCCAAGGTCGGCTCCTTCGACGCCGGCTTCGGCTCGGCCTACCTCGCCCGGGTCGTGGGGGAGAAGAAGGCGCGCGAGATCTGGTTCTGGTGCCGGCAGTACTCGGCGCAGGAGGCCCTCGAGATGGGCCTGGTCAACTCGGTCGTCCCGCAGGCCGAGGTGCTCGCGGAGGCCAAGCGGTGGGCCGCCGAGGTCGCCGAGCGGAGCCCGACGGCGCTCCGGGTGCTCAAGCACTCGTTCAACGCCGACACCGACCATCAGGCGGGGCTGTCCAACATGGCCATGTCCGCGCTCGACCTGTTCGCGGTGTCGGAGGAGGGCATGGAGGGCGCCCGCGCCTTCGCCGAGAAGCGGCCGCCGGAGTTCGCGAAGTACTACCGGGCGCACTGAGGATGGGCTTCTCGCCCACCGCCCAACAGGGGTCCTTCCAAGACACGGCCCGCGCGCTCGCCCGCCGGGCGCTGCTGCCGACCTACCGCGGGCGGCGGCGGATCGAGCCGGAGCTGAACCTCGTGATCGCCCGGCAGCGGGACGGCCGCCCGCTCGCACCCTGAGGAGACACATGTCCAGGATCGCCATCGTGACCGGGGCCGGCCGGGGGATCGGTCGGGCCATCGCCGAGCGGCTCGCGGCCGACGGTGTCACGGTCGTCGCGACCGACGTCGACGAGGCCACGGCCGAGGAGACCGGCAAGGCCGTCGGCGGGCTGGGGATCCGCGCGGACGTGACCGACCGCGGGTCCGTGGACGCGATGGTCGCGCAGGTCCGCGACCGGTTCGGGCGGATCGACGTGCTGGTCAACAACGCCGGCTGGGACAAGGCGAGCCCCTTCGTCGACTCCGACCCGGCCGACTGGGACACCGTCATCCGGATCAACCTCTACGGAGTCCTGCACACGTGCAAGGCCGTGCTGCCGATCATGATCGCGCAGGGCGGGGGCACGATCGTCAACCTGGCGTCCGACGCGGGGCGGGTCGGCTCGTCCGGCGAGGCCGTCTACTCCGCGGCCAAGGGCGGGGTCATCGCGTTCACCAAGACGATCGCGCGCGAGTCCGCCCGGCACGGCATCAACGCCAACGTCGTGTGCCCCGGTCCCACCGACACCGCGCTGTTCGCGTCGATGAGCGGGGACAACCCGAAGCTGCGCGACTCCCTGATCAGGTCCATTCCGTTCCGCCGGCTCGCACAGCCGACCGACCTCGCGGGCGCCGTGGCGTTCTTCGCCTCGCCCGACGCCGCCTACATCACCGGCCAGACCCTCAGCGTCAGCGGCGGGCTGACCATGAGCTGAGGGGCCGTACTCCCGCGAGTCGCGCTGTGGGCTTTCGCGAGTCGCGCTGTGGGCTTTCGCGAGTCGCGCTGTGGGCTTTCGCGAGTCGCGCTGTGGGCTTTCGCGAGTCGCGCGCTGCGCTCCCGCGAGTCGCGAGATCCGGCACCGCGAGTCGGCAGATCCGGTAGCGCGAGTCGGTAGTTCCGGGCGACCGTCTGCGCGATGTCCGGTCAGGAAAGCTCAGGGTCTGCCGCGTGACAGGCGATGGAGCGTGACGCCCTCCTGCTCTGTCGGCCGGGCGGCGACCGACCAGGTCGTCCGGGCGGCGGCGACGAACTCGGGCGCGAGCGGCCGTCCGGGATCGGTGAGCCACACCTCGGGCGCGAGCCGCGGGAGGACCTCCAGCAGCTCGACGACGTTGCGGTGCCCGTAGAGCAGGTCGGCGCCGAGCACGAGGTCGACGGACTCCAGTGCCGGATCGCACCAGCTGCGCGGCTCGGCCCGCAGCGCGAGCCCGTTCAGCTCGGCGCTGCGCCGGACCAGGTCGATCGCCGTCGACGACAGGTCGGTGGCGACCACCGTCGCGCCGGCTCGTGCCGCCGCGAGGGCGGGGAGTGCGAGGCCGCATCCGAGCTCGAGCACGCGTGTGCCCGGCGGGATCGCTCCGGCGGCGTGCGCCAGTGCGATCCCGCTCGGCCACACCTCGGCCCAGTGCGGGGGCAGCAGTTCGTCGCCGACCTCGTCGAACGGCACCTCGACGCCGGGAGCGGGCCGGAGGAACACGAGCTCGCCGCCCGGGACGCCCAGCGACTCCCGCACCACCTCGATCACGCCCCGACGCTGCCCGGCCGACCGGCCGTCGGCAAGTCCACGAAGTCCCGAACTGCCGGACTCGCGCTACCAGAACTGCCGACTTGCGGAAGCTCAGGGCGCGACTCGCGGAAGCCCACAGCGCGACTCGCGGAAGCCCAGGGCGCGACTCGGGGAAGCTCAAGGCGCGACTCGCGGAAGCTCAGGGCGCGACTCGCGCTACCGGAACTGCCGACTCGCGGGAGCTCGAGAGCACGCCCCGCTACCTCACCACGCGGAGCTTGCGGGGCTGGATGATCTCGTCGACCAGGCCGTACTCCTTCGCCTCCTCCGCGGTGAGGATGCGGTCGCGCTCGATGTCCGCGTGCACCTGCTCCGGGGTACGGCCGGTGTGCCGGGCCAGCGCCGTCTCCATCTGCGCCCGGATCCGCGCGACCTCGGCGGCGTGGATCTCCAGGTCGGACACCTGTCCCTGGAACCCGCCGGTCGACGGCTGGTGGATGAGCACGCGGGCGTTGGGTACGGCGAGCCGGCGGCCGGGCGACCCGGCGGCGAGCAGCACCGCCGCGGCGGAGGCGGCCTGGCCGAGGCAGACCGTCTGGATGCTCGGCCGGATGAACTGCATCGTGTCGTAGATCGCCATGAGCGAGGTGAAGGAGCCGCCGGGCGAGTTGATGTACATCGAGATCTCGCGGTCCGGGTCGGCCGACTCCAGGTACAGGAGCTGGGCCATGACGTCGTTGGCCGAGGCGTCGTCGATCTGCACACCGAGGAAGACGATGCGCTCCTCGAACAGCTTGTTGTACGGGTTGGACTCCTTGATGCCGTAGCTCGTGCGCTCCACGAACGACGGCAGCGTGTACCGCATCCGCATCTCAGGCCACCTCCCCGGCCCTGGTCACCACGTGGTCGACGAACCCGTACTCCCTGGCCTCCTCGGCGGAGAACCAGCGGTCGCGGTCGAAGTCCGCGGTGATCCGCTCGACGGTCTGACCGGTGTGCTCGGCGATCAGCCGGGCCATCTCCTCCTTGTTGCGGCGCAACAGCTCCGCGCGGATCCGGATGTCGGTCTCCGCGCCCCCGACACCGGCCGACGGCTGGTGCATCAGCACCTTGGTGTGCGGCAGCACGTACCGCTTCCCGCGCGTCCCGGCCGACAGCAGGACCTGGCCCATCGACGCCGCCAGCCCCATCGCGTAGGTCGCGACGTCGCACGGGATGAACCGCATGGTGTCGAGGACGGCGAGCCCGTCGTGCACCGAGCCGCCGGGCGAGTTGATGTACAGCGAGATGTCGGCCTCCGGGTCCTCGGCCGCGAGCAGCAGCATCTGGCCGGCGATGCGGTTGGCGATGTCGGCGTCGACCTCCTGTCCGAGGACGACGATGCGGTGGGTCAGCAACCGCTCGAACACCGAGTCCGCGAGTCCCGGTGCGGCGGCGGGTGCGCTCATCCGTGCCGGCGGCAGCGGGCCGGACAGTGGCGTGGCGGGCAGGTGGAACGGCGGCTGCGGGGGCGGGATCGGAACGGGCACGGCGGCCTCCTCGACGGTGCGACGGTGCGCGGGACCTGACCCCGCCGACGCTAGGGTCGGTCGCGCCCGCGGGACCGGTGCTTCGCCCACGGCGAATCCGCGACCTGCGGTTTTCGCCGACCGTGAACGGATCAGACCGCGACCGGCGGCCTCCGGAGCACCACGACCGCACCCACCCCGGTCGCGAGGAGCACGGCGGAGAACCCGGCGAGGGTCGCGGCGTCGGGCGCCACGATCGACTGCCCGCGCAACGCCTGCCAGGTCACCACGGCCAGCAGTCCCGCATAGGCGCCGGCGGCCACGCCGACCAGCCCGCGCCGCACGGCGACCGGCCGCAGCACCGCGACCCGCGCGGCCAGCAGTTCCAGCCCGACGAGCACGAGCGGCAGCACCTGCAGCGCGTGCATCCCCACGAAGTGCGGGATCCGCAGGTCGCCCGCCTCCGTGCTCCAGCCGAGCATTGGCAGCCCGGCCCCGCCGTCGGGCAGTCCGACGGTGTGCGCGCCCGTGATGCCGGCTGCGCCGGTGGGTCCGGCGATCGCCGGCAGCGTCATCAGGACCCCCAACCCCATCCCGACGACGGCGAGCACCGCGCCCGCGCGGACCGCCCGGCCGCGGGCGGGGTCCAGCCCGCGGACCCGGTAGAGCTGGGCCGCGGCGTAGAGCGAGGCGAGCCAGACCGCGACGATCGAGACCGCCATGATCGTGAAGAGGGTGGAGTCCAGCGGGGTCGCGCGGTTGAAGTGGCTGGTCGTGCCGCGCACGACCTGCAGGACGATGATCACCAGCTCCACCCCGAGCAGCACGGCGGCGACGGTGCCGGCGCGGTGCGTCCAGCGAGCCGCCGCGGGCCGGTGCTCGCGGACGAGGGCGACGAGCCAGGCCCAGGTCACGGCGTAGATCAGGGTGGAGAGGGCGAACTTGGTGGGCTTGGCCCAGATCGGCAGCCCGGTGAGCACCCGGTCGTCGGCGACGAGCCCGACGAGGCCGACGACGCTCAGGACGGCCATGGCGGCGGCGAGCATCATCAACGGCCGGTGCCAGACGAGGGCGCCGCGGAGGGTCAGGGGTCGGACGGGGACCGAGGGGACGGTGGCGGACATGGCGTCTCCCGTGAGGACGGTGGGAACCGTTGGGCGGACACGTGCTCCTGCGCGAGCCGGCGGAGGGCGGCGAGCAGCCGCTCGCCGAGGACCGTCCCGACCAGCGCGGTCTCCACGCGGGTCTCGGGGTCCTCGACGGCGGTGACGGTGTCGAGGTCGGCCTCGGCGATCCGTTCGGCGGCCTCGGCGTAGACCCCGGCGAGGCCGGTGAGCCGGTCCCCGGTCACACGCTGCATGGTGGCGAGGACGTCGATCGCAGCCCGGCGCGCCAGCGGGTCCGGCGAGAGCCGCCAGCCCCGCTCCGCGATGACCGCGTCGATCCGCGCGGCGGCGGCCGCGTGCCGGGGGTCGTCGACGGCCGGTACGGGCGCGTCGGCGGCGTCGATGGTCAGGCCGAGGGTGTCGTGCAGCGGGACGGCCGGGTCGTCGATCGCGGCCAGGACGGCGCGCACCGCGGCGATCGACAGGCCCCCGACCTCGACCAGCGAGCGGACGAGCGCGAGCCTGCGGACGTGCTCCTCGCCGTAGCGCGCCTGGTTGGGCGAGGTCGTGACCTCGCCGCGGGGGAGGAGCCCCTCGCGCAGGTAGTACTTGATCGTCGCGACCGGCACCCCGGTCGCGCGGCTCAGCTCGGCCATGCGCACGGCCGATACTGTAGCTATCCGATAGTGGTGCTGTCCACTATGTGTCGAGCACCTTCCGCAGCAGGTCGGGGATCGGCCGCGTGCCCGAGCCGTCCGTCGCGATCACGACGTACACGGTGCGGGCCGTGCAGGTCACCTCGTCCCCGCGGCGGACCTCGAAGTGCAGGTCGAAGCTCGTCGTCCCGATCCGCCCGGGCGACACGGCGATCGACACCGGGTCGCCCCAGCCGACCCCGGAACGCCAGTCGATCTCCGACCGGACCAGCTGAACGTCGTACCCCGCTGCGACCAGGTCGCCGTACGCCGGCCCGGAGTGGGCCAGGAAGCCGGACATCGCCTCGTCGAACCAGGCCAGGTACCACGAGTTGAAGACGACGCCCTGCTGGTCGACCTCGAGGTAGCGCACCTGCCAGGGATGGACGTACTCGCGCGCCGTCGTCACCGTCGGAGACTAACCGGCCGGGGATCGTTCGCGGCGGGTGATGCCGTGCCCGGCCCCTCCGGCGACCGTGGCCCGACCAGGCTCGACGCCGAGGAGGAGCCATGCCCGAGACCGCCATCGCCGACCACGGCCTCGTCGGGGACCTGCACACCTCCGCCCTGGTCAGCACCGAGGGCACGGTCGACTGGTTCTGCTGCCCGCGGGTCGACTCGCCCAGCGTGTTCGGCGCCCTGCTCGACGACGAGCGCGGCGGCCACTTCCGGCTGGCCCCGGTCGACCCGCACACCTCCCGGCAGATGTACTTCCCGGACTCGGCCGTGCTGGTCACGCGATTCTTCACGGAGTCCGGCGTCGGCGAGGTCGCCGACTTCATGCCGGTGCTGGGTCGGCAGGAGGGCGGGAGCCGGCTGGTCCGGATGGTGCGCTGCGTCCGCGGGCGGATGCGCTTCGCGGGGCACATCGCGCCGCGCTTCGACTACGGCCGTCGCGCCCACCGCACCGACGTCACGGACACCGGCGCGGTGTTCGTCACCGACGCGCTCACGTTGACCGTGCACCCCGTCCGCGAGCCGGAGGACCCGCGGATCGCGCAGGTGAAGGTCGAGGAGGGCGACGTCGGCTTCACCCTGGAGCTCGAGGCCGGCGAGCTGCGCGGAATCGTCCTCGAGGCGGACGCCGACGGGCCGCCCCGCGAGATCAGGGTCGCGGAGATCACGCGGCTCTTCGACGACACCGTCGCCTTCTGGCACACGTGGCTCGCGCGCTCGACCTACCGAGGGCGCTGGCGCGAGATGGTGAACCGCTCCGCGATCACCTTGAAGCTGCTCACCTACGACCCGTCGGGCGGGCTGGTCGCGGCGCCCACCGCGGCACTGCCCGAGCAGGTCGGCGGCGAGCGCAACTGGGACTACCGCTACACGTGGGTGCGCGACGCGTCGTTCTCGGTGTTCTCCCTGCTCAAGCTGGGCTTCGTCGACGAGGCCGCGCGCTTCGGCGGGTGGCTGGGCGACCGGGTGCGCGAGCGTGTCGGGGGCGAGGGCGGCCCGCTCAACATCATGTATCGGGTGGACGGCTCCTCCGACCTCAAGGAGGAGATCCTCGAGCACTGGTCCGGCTACCGCGGCTCGGCCCCGGTCCGGATCGGCAACGGCGCCGCGGAGCAGCTCCAGCTCGACATCTACGGCGAGGCCGCGGACAGCATCGCCGCGCTCGACCGGGCCGGGCTCCGCACCCCGCACCGCGGGTGGACGGCGATGTCCGAGGTCCTCGACTGGCTCTGCGAACACTGGGACCAGCCCGAGGAGGGCATCTGGGAGACGCGCGGCGGCCGGCAGTCCTTCACCTACGGCCGGGTGATGAGCTGGGTCGCACTCGACCGGGGCATCCGGGGGGCGATCGAGACCGGCCGCCCGGCACCGCTGGAGCGGTGGCGCGAGGAGCGCGACCGGATCTACAACCAGGTCATGGAGCGGGGCTGGAACGCGCGCCGCGGCGCCTTCGTCCAGCACTACGACACCGAGGTCCTCGACTCCTCCCTGCTGCGCATGGCGACCGTCGGCTTCATCACCCCCGAGGACCCGATGTGGGTCTCCACGCTCGACGCGATGGAGGCCGAGCTGGTCACCGACAGCCTGGTGTACCGCTACGACCCCGCCGCCTCGCCGGACGGGCTGCGCGGCTCCGAGGGCACGTTCTCGTTGTGCTCCTTCGCCTGGGTCGACGCGCTCGCCCGGGCCGGCCGGCTCGACCAGGCCCGGCAGGCCTTCGAGAAGATGCTCACCTACGCCAACCACCTGGGCCTCTACTCCGAGGAGATCGCCCTCACCGGCGAGCAGATCGGCAACTTCCCACAGGCGTTCACCCATCTCGCGCTGATCGACGCGGCCACGACGCTCGACGCCGCGCTGGACCGGCGTCGCTGAGGGGAGGACGTCATGTGCCTGTTCTTCGGACTGCTGCTGTTCGGGCCGCGGATCGTCGACGTGCTGTGGTGGCTGGTCGACCCGGTGCGCTGGAACGCGACCTTCGACACCATCCTGTGGCCGATCCTCGGCATCGTGTTCCTGCCGCTCACGACGCTGATCTACGTCCTCGTCGCGCCCGGCGGGATCACCGGCTTCGACGCCGTCTGGCTGGCCCTCGCGTTCCTGGTCGACCTGTCCGGCTACGCCGGCAGCCGGCGCTACGGCCGCCGGGGGAGGGTGCCGGCCTGAGCGGATCGCCTGCGGGAGGGGATGCGTCCGGCCCGCCGCGGCCGGAGAATGGACGACGCCCTTCGAGGGCTGGGGGAGGCGCGGCCGCGGCGTGGGCGGCCGCGCGAAAGGGGGGATCCACGTGCTGCTCGTCCTGCTGTCGATCGCGCTCGGCCTGCCGGTGCTGCTCATGCTCGCCGTCCTGATGCTCGCGCGGCTCGAGGCGGCCCTGCTCGCCCCGGCGCCGCGCCGGCCCGCGCCCGGGGCGGCGCGGAACCCGCGGACGCGGGCGGCGGCCCGGCCCCGGGCTCATCCCGCGCGGGTGGTGACCCGGCCCGCGCCCGGGCCGACACTCCCGGCATGTCGGATCTCGAGATCAGCCGTTCGGAGACCCTGAGCCGGGCGGACGCCGCGGCCCTGCTGCGCAGCCTCGCCGACGCCCTCGCCGCGGACGGGTCCGAAGTTCACCTGCAGCTCGGTGACAGCAAGCTCGAGCTCAAGGTCCCGGACGAGGTGCGGGCGGAGGTCGAGGTGGAGGTCGACGGCGACGAGGTGGAGCTGGAGTGCGAGCTGACCTGGTCGACGGCCGGGCGCCGGGGCCGCAAGTCCCGCGCGGCCGCGGAGCCGGCCTGACGGAGGGCCCGCTCACCCGTCCTTCGACGTCGCCTTCTGCACGGCGCCGAGCAGCAGCTTCGCCACGACGCCGACGGCGAGCAGCCCGGTGACCATCTGCGTGGTCACGATGATCCGGGCCGCCTCGGTGACCGGGGTGATGTCGCCGAACCCGACCGTCGCGAAGACGGTCGTGGTGAAGTAGAGCGCGTCCGTGCGGCTCATGGTCTGCGTGAACGAGGCGGGTGCGGCCGTGGACAGGACGGTGTAGACGGACGCGTAGAGCAGCAGGAGCGCGGGCAGGCCGATCATCGCGGTCTCGACCGCCCGCAGCCGGGGCACCTCGGACCGGATGATGACCCGGGTCTGCCAGACGACGGCGACCGCGAGCGCGACCAGGCCGACCACGAACCAGAACAGGGTCCCCGGGTTGATCCCGCGGTCGAGCGGGGCCCGGTAGTAGACCACGACCAGCAGCACGGTGGTCAATACCGACCGGGTCAGCGAGGCCGCGGCCTGGCGCCGCCGGGAGCCGCGCCGCTCCGGGCGCCCGTTCATCCGCCGTGTCCGACCGGTCGCCGTCCTCCCGCCACCGGGCACCTCCCTCCGCGCGAGCGGCCAGTGTCCCGGCGGGGGCCGGGCGGCGGGTCACCCACCGGAGGTGGCCCCGCTCCGCCCGGAGCCCCGGCCGATCCTGGCGGGCGGGTGCTCGGCGCGCTCGCGGATCGTCCGGTTGACCGCACGCCCGAACGCGGTGACCACGCCCTGCACCGTGACCGGTTTGAGCCGGGACAGGGCCGCGGCCAGCCGGGACCGCTGCTCGGCGGGGCGGCCCGCGTCCCGGTACGGCTGCAGGACCTCCTCCTGGAACAGCGTCATCAGGTCGTCGGCCAGCGCGGACGTGTGTCGGTCGATCACCTCGCGGGAGCGGCGCCAGAAGTCGGCGGGGAGTCCGAGGTCGAGGGCGTCGAGCCCCGCGCCCAGCGCGATCGGGCCCTGCACGCGATAGCGCCCCGGGCCGGCGTGCTCGACGGCGCCGTACGCGACCAGCTTGTCGACGGCGGCGTCGTCGAGGGGGCGCCCGGCCCGCTCCTCCAGCCCGGCGTGGTCGACCTCGTCGAGCTGCTCGGGCGCCCAGGGGGTGAGCAGCGCGAGCTGCAGGGCGAGCTCCTCGGGCCCGGCCGAGTGCGGGAGCCGCTCGAGGTGCCGCTCGATCGCCGTCAGGGTGAACCCGAGCTCGCTCAGCTCGGCGACCAGGAGCAGCCGGGCGACGTGGTCGGGCCCGTAGAGCCCGGTGCGGCCCCGGAGCTGCGGCGGGGGGAGCAGCCCGCGACCGGCGTAGTAGCGGATCGTCCGCACCGTGGTGCCGGTCCGCGCGGCCAGCTGGTCGACGGTGAGGAGCTCGGGATCGGGGTCCGCAGGCGCTGGTGCAGCCATGGCGGGCAGGTTACGGCACGGGTTGACCCATGTGACAGTCCTGCTGTAACAATTCTGCTGTCACGATCGGACGCGGGGCGGGCACCGCCTGCGCGCCGCTGCTGGACAGACTTCTTCACGAGAGGGTTCGCATGAGCGAGATCCCCGAGGCGTACGTCTACGACGCGATCCGGACCCCGCGGGGACGCGGCAAGGCCTCCGGTTCGCTACACGAGGTCAAGCCGGTCTCCCTGGTGATCGGCCTGATCCAGGAGATCCGCGCCCGCTACCCGGAGCTGGACCCGAACACGATCGACGACGTCGTGCTCGGCGTCGTGTCCCCGGTCGGCGACCAGGGCGGCGACATCGCCAAGACCGCCGCCATCGCGGCCGGCCTGCCGCACACCGTCGCCGGTGTACAGCTCAACCGGTTCTGCGCGTCCGGCCTGGAGGCGGTGAACACCGCCGCGCAGAAGGTCCGCTCGGGCATGGAGGAGATGGTCCTCGCCGGCGGCGTCGAGGCGATGAGCCGCGTGCCGATGGGCTCGGACGGCGGTGCCTGGGCGATGGACCCGGACACCAGCTACGAGACGGGCTTCGTGCCGCAGGGCATCGGCGCCGACCTGATCGCGACGATCGAGGGCTTCTCCCGCGAGGACGTCGACACCTTCGCGGTGGAGTCGCAGACCCGTGCCGCCAAGGCCTGGGCCAACGGCTACTTCGCCAAGTCCGTGGTCCCGGTCAAGGACCGCAACGGCCTGGTCGTGCTGGACCGCGACGAGCACGTCCGCGCCGGGGCGACGCTGGAGAGCCTGGCCGGGCTCAAGCCGTCGTTCGAGATGATGGGGCAGGAGGGCGGCTTCGACGCCGTCGCGCTCCAGCGCTACCACTGGATCGAGAAGATCGACCACGTGCACCACGCCGGCAACAGCTCCGGCATCGTCGACGGCGCGTCGCTCTGCCTCATCGGCACCGAGGCCGCCGGCAGGGCCGCCGGAATCATCCCGCGCGCCCGGATCGTCGCCACCGCGCTCTCCGGCGCCGACCCGACGATCATGCTGACCGGGCCCGCCCCGGCCAGCCGCAAGGCCCTGGCCAAGGCCGGTCTCACGGTCGACGACATCGACCTGTTCGAGATCAACGAGGCCTTCGCCGCGGTGGCCCTGCGCTACATGCGGGACATGGAGATCCCGCACGACAAGACCAACGTCAACGGCGGCGCCATCGCCATGGGCCACCCGCTGGGCGCGACCGGCGCCATGATCCTCGGCACCCTGCTCGACGAGCTGGAGCGCCGGGACCTGCAGCGGGGTCTCGCCACGCTGTGCGTGGGCGGCGGCATGGGCATCGCGACCATCATCGAGCGAGTCTGAGGGGATCGACGGCAGTGACCGACCAGAAGGCCGTGCGCTGGGAGAAGGACGCCGACGGCGTCGCGATCGTCACGCTCGACGACCCGAACGCCAGCGCCAACACCATGAACGACGCCTACAAGCAGGCGATGGGTGAGGTGATCACCGGGCTCGAGGCCGCGAAGGACGAGATCACCGGTGTCGTGATCACCTCGGCCAAGAAGACCTTCTTCGCCGGCGGCAACCTCGACGACCTCATCTCCGCCGGGCCGAACGACGGGCCCGCGGTGTTCGAGAACGTCACCGAGGTCAAGGCGCAGCTGCGCCGGCTCGAGAAGCTGGGCCGCCCCGTCGTCGCGGCGATGAACGGGACCGCCCTCGGCGGGGGCCTGGAGATCGGCCTCGCCTGCCACCACCGGATCGGGCTCGACGCGAAGGGCGTGGTCTACGGCCTGCCCGAGGTCACCCTCGGCCTGCTGCCGGGTGGCGGCGGCGTCACCCGCATCACGCGGCTGCTGGGCATCGCGAACGGCTTCATGAACGTCCTCGCGCAGGGCCAGCGGCTCACGGCCGCGAAGGCGCTGGAGCTCGGCGTGATCCACGAGGTCGCCTCCTCGAGGGAGGAGATGCTGCAGAAGGCCAAGGCCTGGATCGCGGAGAACCCCGAGGCGAGGCAGCCCTGGGACACCCCGGGCCACAAGATCCCGGGCGGCACCCCGTCGAACCCGAAGCTCGCCGCGATCCTCCCGGCCTTCCCGGCCAACCTGCGCAAGCAGCTCAAGGGCGCGCCGATGCCGGCTCCCCGCAACATCCTGTCCGCGGCCGTCGAGGGTGCCCAGGTGGACTTCGACACCGCGCTGCGGATCGAGAGCCGCTACTTCGTGGACCTGGTCGTCGGCCAGGTGTCGAAGAACATGACCAAGGCGTTCTTCTTCGACCTCAACGCGATCAACGGCGGCAAGTCCCGCCCGGACGGCCACGAGAAGTACACGCCGCGCAAGGTCGCCGTGCTCGGCGCCGGGATGATGGGCGCGGGCATCGCCTACGTCTGCGCCCAGGCCGGCTGGGAGGTCGTCCTCAAGGACGTCGCGCCGGAGAACGCCCGGAAGGGCAAGGCCTACTCCGAGGGCCTGGTCGAGAAGGGCGTCAAGCGCGGCAAGGTCACGCAGGAGAAGGGCGAGGCCCTGCTCGCCCGGATCACGCCGACCGCGGAGTACGCCGACCTCGCGGGCTGCGACGTCGTCATCGAGGCCGTGTTCGAGTCGGTGGCGCTCAAGCAGGAGGTCTTCCGCGAGGCGATGAAGGTCGTCGAGCCCGGCGCCCTGCTCTGCTCGAACACCTCCACCCTGCCGATCACCGAGCTCGCGGCCGGGATCGACCGGCCGGCGGACTTCATCGGCCTGCACTTCTTCTCGCCGGTCGACAAGATGCCGCTGGTCGAGATCATCAAGGGCGAGCAGACCTCGGACGCGGCGCTGGCCAAGGCCTTCGACATCACGCTCGGGATCCGCAAGACCCCGATCGTCGTCAACGACTCCCGCGGCTTCTTCACCAGTCGCGTGATCGGGACCTTCGTCAACGAGGGCATCGCGATGCTCGCCGAGGGCATCGACCCGCAGACGATCGAGCAGGCGTCGGCCCAGGCCGGCTACCCGGCCCCGGTCCTGCAGCTGATGGACGAGCTGACGCTCACGCTGCCGCAGAAGATCCGCAAGGAGACGCAGGCGGCGGTCGAGGCGGCCGGCCAGACCTGGACACCGCACCCCGCCGACGCGATCGTCGACCGGATGGTGGACGAGTTCGGCCGCAAGGGGAAGAGCTCCGCCGCCGGGTTCTACGAGTACGAGAACGGCAAGCGCGTCCGCCTCTGGCCGGGGCTGCGGGAGACGTTCGGGGCCACGAACCACGACGTGGACCTGCACGAGCTCTCCGAGCGCATGCTGGTGATCGAGTCCCTCGAGACCGTGCGCTGCTTCGACGAGGGCGTGCTCGAGACGGTGCCCGACGCCAACATCGGCTCGATCTTCGGCATCGGCTACCCGGCGTGGACCGGCGGCGTGATGCAGTACATCGAGGGCTACCCGGGCGGCGTCGCCGGCTTCGTGAAGCGGGCGGACGAGTTCGCGGCCAAGTACGGCCCCCGCTTCGAGGTCCCCGAGAGCCTGCGCAAGCGGGCCCAGGAGGCCGCCGCAGCGTGATCGCAGCGTAGTCCGAAGCACTGGCGAACGGCACTTTCGCTCACACCTAGTGAGCGAGAGTGCCGTTCGTGCATCCCGGCTCAGCTTATTTTCAGGCAAATCGGGCACCCTGGGTACGTGGCCGACTGGGTGTTCTCGATCGTCGACCGCCTCGGAGCCGCCGGGGTGGGGCTCCTGATCTTCCTCGAGAACGTGATCCCACCGATCCCGTCCGAGGTCATCCTGCCGCTCGCGGGCTTCCGGGCCCGCCTCGGCGCGATCGACGCCGTGTGGGTCTGGCCGGCCGCGACCGCGGGCTCCGTGCTCGGGGCCCTGGTGCTCTACTGGCTCGGCGCCTGGCTGGGCTACGAGCGGCTCTACGAGCTCGCGGGCAAGCGCTGGTTCGTGCTGTCCAGCCGCAAGGACCTGGAGCGCGGGTACGCGCTGTTCACCAAGCGGGGCGGCCCCATCGTCCTGTTCGCCCGCTGCGTGCCGCTGATCCGCAGCGTCGTGTCCATCCCCGCCGGCCTCGCCCGGATGCCGCTGTGGCGGTTCACCCTGCTCACGGCCATCGGCAGCGGGATGTGGAACGCCGTGTTCCTCGGCCTCGGCTGGTTGCTGGGCGAGAACTGGGAGCGGGTCGAGGGCTATCTCGCGCCGGTGTCGACGGTGATGCTGGTCCTGGTCGCGCTGGGCCTCGTCTGGCTCGTGGTGCGCCGCCTGCGGGCGCGGCGGGACGGGACACGCCGACGAGGTGGGGCACACCGGGCCCGATGAGGTTGCCTCCGCGGGCACTTCGGGTGACGATCGCTGCTCGGTGGACGCGGAGGAGTGACGGGTGACCACGGAGCAGGACTGGGCGGAGGACCGGCGGCGGTTCGCCACCCCCGACGAGCAGGGCGCCGGGCCGCTCGCCCTGGAGTTCGTCGCGCTCGCCTCCGCCCTGCTCGAGGCGACCACGGTCGCCGAGGTGCTGGAGCGGGTGATCCGGGCGGCCAAGGCCGTCGTGCCCGGGGCCGACCTGGTGAGCGTCACCGTCCGGGACCCGGGCGACGGCTTCCGCACGCCGGTCGAGACGGACGTGCTGGCCTCCCGCCTGGACGAGCTGCAGTACCGGCTCGACGAGGGCCCGTGCGTCGCCGCCACCCGCAGGCTCGGGATGGGCCTGGTCCACGAGCCCGACCTGGCCGTCGCGGAGCAGTTCCCGCGGTTCGGCCCCGCCGCGGCCGAGCTCGGGGTCCGCAGCGTGCTGGCCGTCGGCCTGTTCCCGAACGGCGACGCCCCGCGGATGGGCGCGCTCAACCTGTACTCGCGCCGGCTCGGCGGCATCGGCGCCGCCGAGCGGGACGTGGCGCTGGTCCTCGCCGCCCACGCGTCGACCGCGCTCGCCGCCACCCAGGCGTGCGCGGCGGCCGAGCTGGAGGCGGCCCAGCTGCGCCGGGCGCTGCAGAGCCGGGACGTCATCGGCCAGGCCAAGGGCATCCTCATGGAGCGCCGCGGGATCTCCGCGGAGGAGGCCTTCGACGTCCTGCGACGCACCTCGCAGAGCCTCAACGTCAAGCTCGCGCAGGTCGCCGAGACCCTCGCCCTGCGCCGGGCCGAACTCTGACCCCGGCCGTCACCAGCAGGTAGCCCGCGACCAGCGCCGCCGACCAGGCCGCCGGCTCGAGCACGCCGGCCTCGAACCCGCGCGCGGCCAGCCCGAGCAGGCCCCCGGCGCAGAGCAGCAGGCCCGGCCAGAGGGCGACCGCGGACGGCGCCACCGGCGGGCGCGCCGAGCGTGTCTCCAGGCCGCCGGCCACGCGCACGAGCCCGCACAGCACCACCAGCAGTCCGGCCACCCACAGCGGCGCGCCGAGCAGCCAGCCGGCGCTCCACGGCTCGGGGGTGGACCACCCGAGACCCAGGGTGAGCACGCCCAGCCCCACGACCAGTGCGGACATGTGCCAGAGGAACACCGTCATGGTGCGCGGGGCGAGCAGCGCCAGCGCCCGCGCCGCCCGCGGAGCGGCCGCCGCGCGGACCAGCAGCGGGCGCAACGCGAGCAGCGTGCCGAGCTGGAACACCGCCAGGGTGACCAGGCACAGCGTCGGCGGGCTCATGTTCGACACGGGCGCGCCGGGCATCCCGACCATGCTCGCGGGATAGGGACCGGCCACCACGAGGGCGGCCGTCGCGGCCAGTCCCGCCGCACCGACGAGGGCGGCCCGGGCACCCGTCATCCGGGCGAAGCGGCCCTCGGCGTAGGCGATGCCGAGCTGGTGCACCGCCACCCACACCAGGACGGCGTTGACGAACCCGACCACGGGCACGCCGGCGAACCGCAGGCCGTCGACCGACGCGGCTCCCACCACCGGCGGCACCAGCACGGCGAGGCCGTACCGCGCGTGCGCGGCGACCATCACCGGGGTCAGCGCGACGAGGACCAGTTGGACCACGAGGAACCACAGCAGCTGCGGGACAACCCCGGCCGCGAGGTCCACGGGCTGGGCCGGCAGGCCCGCCGCAACCAGCAGCGCCGGCAGCGGCACCCACACCGCGAGCAGCGCGAACACCGGCAGCACCAGCCGCTGCACCCGGGCCGCCACCCAGGCCCGCGGCTCCGGCCGGCGGTGCAGGGACAGCGCGCCCGCCGCCCCCGCGGCGAAGAACACCAGCGGCATGACCTGCCCGATCCACGTCCAGGCCCACGCGCCCGGCGTCGCCAGGGCGTTCCCGGCGCGGAGCTCGGCGCCGTCGCGGCTCACCACCGGCATGAGCCAGTGCTGCAGCACCACCAGCGCGATCGCGCCGCTGCGGACCAGGTCGAGCAGCACGTCCCGGCCCGCGTCCCCGTGCGCGGTCTCCGCACCCCGGCGTCCCTCGATGACGGCCATCGCGATCCCCCTTCGTCGGGAACCGAGCTTCGCCGGACGGGACGGCATGATCAGCGGGGTCAGCCGGTCTCTTGCGTGAGGGACTGCCGGCCGCCCGGGGGTGGGGGCAGCCCACCGGGTGCCCTCGCCGTGGCAACCTGACCGCGTGATCCGCAACGTGGTCGTGGGGACGGTCAGGCCGGGCGTGGCGCGCGAGGAGATCGAGCGGGCCCTGCAGGCCCTGCTCGACCTGCGGGTCGAGGGCGTCGAGCTGCGCATGGTCGCGGGGCTCGACCTGGGGCTGCGGGAGGGCAACGCCTCCTACGCCCTCACCGTCGACCTCGACGACGAGGAGGCCTACCGGATCTACGACCGGGACGTCGAGCACAACCGCATCCGGCGCGAGCTGTTCGCCCCGATCTCCGAGCGCATCGACCGGATCCAGTTCCGCCTGCCGGACTAGGGAACCGCTGCGCCCGGCACCGGACCGTCGGTGCCGGCCCTCCTCCTCCGTGATCGGCGACGGCGGTACAAGGCGGCCGTGGGTGGCCGTCACGTACCGCAGACAGTGATCACGAGGCGTTCGCCCGACTTCGTGCGCTCGCCGCCGACGCGCAGTGCCGTCGCACCCGAGTGGCGATTTCTGCAGCTCAGCGCGCCCCTGTGGCCCCTTCCGCCGCGCGGTTGCCCCTGCTCCTCTTGACACCACTACTGCAGTGGCTTCATGGTTACCTACATGGGTAATGAACCAGCGGACTGGGACAGGGCGGGGCGGTCGCCGTGAAGGACGACGGGCGGCCCCTCTTCCTGCAGATCGCCGAGCAGATCGAGGCGTCGATCATCGACGGCTCGCTGCCGGAGGAGGGCCAGGTCCCGTCGACCAACGAGCTGGCCGCGTTCCACCGGATCAACCCGGCGACGGCGGCGAAGGGCGTGAACCAGCTCGTCGCCGACGGGGTGCTGTACAAGCGGAGGGGGATCGGGATGTTCGTCAGCACGGGCGCACGCACGCAGCTGCTGGAGCGGCGCCGCGAGGAGTTCGCGAAGCAGTACGTCGCGCCGCTGCTGGCGGAGGCCCGCAGGCTCGGTATGGACGCCGAGCAGATCAAGAAGATGATCGACGTCTGGGGGGACGAATGACCGCCGTACGGATGCGGGGGGTCGTGAAGCGCTACGGCAGCTTCACCGCGCTCGACGACGTGACGCTCGAGCTCAGGGAGAACACCGTGCACGGCCTGCTCGGCCGCAACGGTGCCGGCAAGACCACCGTCATGCAGATCCTGACCGGGCAGGGGTTCGAGACGGCGGGCGAGGTCGAGGTCTTCGGCCTGCACCCGTACGAGAACCCGACCGTGCTCGACCGCGTCTGCTTCATCCGCGAGGCGCAGAAGTACCCGGACGCCTTCCGGGTGCGCGACGCGCTGAGCGCGGCGGGGATGCTGTACCCGAACTGGGACGCCGGTTTCGCGGCGGAGCTGGTGGACGAGTTCCACCTGCGGCCCAAGCAGTCGATCAAGAAGCTCTCGCGCGGCCAGCTCTCGGCCGTCGGGGTGACCATCGGGCTCGCCTCGCGGGCGCCGCTGACCTTCTTCGACGAACCGTACCTGGGGCTCGACGCGGTCGCGCGCCAGCTGTTCTACGACCGCCTGCTCGCGGACTACGCGGCCCACCCGCGCACCGTCGTGCTGAGCACGCACCTGATCGACGAGGTGTCGGACCTGATCGAGCACGTCGTCGTCATCGACAAGGGCCGGATCCTGGTCGACGAGGACGCCGACGTGCTGCGCGGCCGCGCCGTCACGGTGACCGGGCCGGCCGCCGCGGTGAAGGCCTTCGCCGCCGGCCACACCGAGCTGCACCGCGAGGAGCTGGGGGGCTTCCTACGGGTGACGCTCGAGGGCGCCGACCCGGACACCCGGCTGCGCTCCGAGGGGCTGGACTTCGAGCCCGTCTCGCTGCAGCAGCTCGTGGTCCGCACGACCCAGCTCGCGACGGAGCCCCGCCACGACAACCACGACGGCCGGGAGGTGGCCACGCGATGACCGCCGCCCTGGACCCCGTCCCGCCCGCCCTGGACACGCCGGGCCGGCGCCGCCGCCCGCTCACCGTCGCCCGGATGCAGCTCGTGAACCTGCCGGTGCAGGTGGGGATGCCCTGGCTGATCCTCGGCATCTCCTTCGCGATCAACCTGGTGATCTTCGCGCTGGTGCCGGAGACGCCCGGCGAGCCGAAGGTGACCGGCGGCCTGCTGTCGATCTACATCTTCGTGGTCGTGGCCCACCTGGTGACCATGACGCAGATGTTCCCGTTCGCCCTCGGGCTCTCGGTGACGCGCCGGGACTTCTTCACCGGCACCTCGCTGTTCGTGCTGGTGCAGTCCGCCGTGCAGGGCCTGCTGCTCACCCTGCTGCTCGCGCTCGAGCAGGCCACCGGCGGGTGGGCGATGGGGCTGCACTTCTTCGGCGTCCCGTACCTGGTGCAGCAGAACTGGGTGCTGCAGTGGCTCGTCTACACCGTGCCCTTCCTGCTGTTCTCCTTCGTGAGCATCCTCGCCGGCACGATCTTCAAGCGGTTCGGCCAGCTCGGGATGTGGACCGCGTCGATCGGCCTGCTGCTGCTCGGCGGGATCGCCGCGGTGCTGATCACCTGGCAGCAGGCGTGGCCGGCCGTGGGCCGCTTCTTCACCGCGACGCCCGCGGTGCTCCTGGTCGCGGGCTACCCGGCGATCGTCGCGGCCCTCGCGGCCGCCGCCGGGTACCTGTTCCTGCGCCGCGCCACGGCGTAGCGCGAGCACGGCGGTGGGGGACCGCCGAGGGGGGAGCCGTCGTCCCGGATCGGGGGGTCCGGGACGACGGCCGTTCCCGTTCTCAGGTCCGGACGACGAGGTCCGGGTCGGGGGCGCCGGCGAAGTACCGGCGCTCCTGGGCGAGGAAGCGGGCGCGGTGCGGGGCGTAGCCCGGCCAGTCGGCGCGGGTCCGCAGCCGGCGCTCCCGTTCCGCGGGCGGGCAGTCCACCCGGATCGCGGCGCTGGTGAAGGGGCGCAGCGCCGCCGCGCCGGACCCGCAGCCCTCCAGCACGACGACGGGCACGCAGGGCTGGGTGCGCGGGTGCGGCGAGCGTTCGTCGCGCTCCCAGACCCACGGCCACCAGTGCGCGGATCGGCCGTGGAAGAGGGGTTCGGCGATCCACTCGCGGGCCAGCGGGATCGCGGCGGCGAGGCCGTCCCAGCCGGGATAGAGCTCCTCGATCGAGAGCACCGGGGCGTCGAGGGCCCGCCCGAGCCGCTCGGCGAGCACGCTCTTGCCCGAGCCCGACCAGCCGTCGACGGTGACGAGCCGGCACCCGCCCGGCCCGGGAGGACGGTCCCGGACGAGGTCGGGCAGGGCGCCGGCCGTGGTCGTCACCCCGTCAGCCTGCCCCGGCGACCTCGCCGTCCGCGCTGGACCCTCCGGGCGACCCGTGCCCGGCGGCAGGGCACCCGGTGGCCAGGCTCACCCGCCGCCGCCATCGGCGCTGGTCGAGCCCTCCGACCCCGTCCGTTCACCACGAATTGGGTCGACCTCGCGGCGCCCACCCCCCAGACTCGCGGCCGTGACCGTCACGCTGCGCCCCCTCGACGAGCCGATGCTCGTCGCCCTGCTCGACGCCGCCGTCGCGGGTGCCGAGCCGGCCGAGGTGATGCCGCCGGTCGCCGGCGCCCCGGGCTGGACCGACGCCGCGCGTGCCGCCTTCCTCACCTTCCACCGCAGCCGCTCGGTCGGCGCCGTCGCACCGGTCGAGCGCACCTGGGCGATCCTCGACGGCGACACGGTCGTCGGGGCGGGCCGGCTCGAGCCGGTGGCCGACGGGCTGGAGGTCGGCCTCTGGCTCGCCCGCGGCGCCCGCGGCCGGGGGGTCGGGCGCGCCGCCGTCCGCGAGCTGGTCGCCCGCGCCGGGGGCCGGCCCGTCGTCGCGGAGACGACCGCGGACAACGCCGCCGCCGTGGCCGTGCTGCGCGAGCTCGGCGCCGTCCTCGTCGAGAGCGACGACGCGGTGCACGCCGTCCTGCCGGGCGGGCGGGTGCCCGCCGGGACGGCCGGGGTCGCGGAGACCTGAGCGCCCCGTGGTGCTCGCGCCGCCCGAGGGGTAGGCCTGTCGGTATGAGGGCTGCCTTCTACGACCGCACCGGGCCGGCGCGCGAGGTCCTGACCGTCGGCGGGATCGACACCCCTGAGCCCGGGCCGGGGCAGGTCCGCGTCCGGGTCCGGGTGTCGGCGGTCAACCCGACGGACGTGAAGACCCGGGACGGCACGACCGCCCGGCCCTTCGACGGCGTCCGGGTCCCGCACCAGGACGGGGTCGGGGACATCGACGCCGTCGGCGACGGGGTGGACGCCGGCCGCGTCGGGCAGCGGGTCTGGCTCTGGCTCGCCTCGCCCGGCGGCCCGGGCGGCGCCCCGGTCGCGGAGTGGGGCACGGCGGCCGAGTACTGCGTGGTGCCGGAGGCGCAGGCGGTCCCGTTGCCCGGGTCGGCGCCGGACGACCTGGGCGCGTGCCTCGGGGTGCCGGCCATGACCGCGTACCACTGCCTGTTCACCGGCGGCTCCCCGCACGGGACGAACGTCCTGGTCGCCGGCGGGGCCGGCGCCGTCGGCCACTACGCGGTGGAGATCGGCGGCTGGGCCGGGGCCACCGTGGTCGCGACGGTCTCCGGGCCCGAGAAGGCGGAGCTCGCGAAGCGGGCCGGTGCCGATCTCGTCGTCAACTACCGGGAGCCCGACGCCGAGCAACGGATCCGCGCGCTGGTCCCGCACGTCGACCGGGTCGTGGAGGTGGCGCTCGGCGCGAACCTCGACCTCGACCTCGCGCTGCTGCGGAACGGCGGCACGATCGTCACCTACGCCGCCGCCCCGCAGGACCCCACGGTTCCGGTGCGTCGGCTGATGACGGCCAACGCCGTGCTGCGGTTCGTGCTGCTCTACGGCGTCCCGCGGGAGGACCTCGCCGCCGCCGCGCGCGAGCTCACTATCGCCGTGTCGGAGGGCGCGCTGAGCCCGTTGCCGGTGCACCGCTTCACGCTGGACGACATCGCGGCCGCCCACGAGGCGGTCGAGTCGGGGACGACGGGCAAGGTGCTGGTCGACATCGGGTGACGCCCGTCCGGGTGGCGGCGGGGCCCGGCGCGGGTAGCCCTCCCGCATGTCGGACGAGCCCATCCCCGAGCCCGTCACCGTCGTCGGCCTGCTGGCCGACCCGAACCTGCCCGGTGAGCTGGCCACCCGCCTCGCCGAGGGCCTGCCGCAGGTCCTCGGCGCGCGGCTGGACACGCCGCGCACCTGGCAGGTCGAGACCGTCGTCGAGCCGTTCGAGGCCAACGACCGCGGCGAGCGCGCCCTCGACCGGGCGCGCGAGCGGGTCCGCCGGACCCGGTGGGACGTCGCGGTGTGCCTGACGGACGTGCCGGCCAAGTCCAGCGGCGTGCCCGTCGTCGCGCAGGTGGGGGAGCAGGACCGGGTCGCGGTCGTGTCGGTGCCCGCCCTCGGCGGGGTGCGGTTGCTGCCGCGGGTCCGCGACGCCGTCGTCGACCTGGTGGGGCGGCTGCTCGGGGTCGAGGCGGCAGCGGCGGCCCGCCGTCCCACGCGCCGGGCGGCCCTGCTGCACGAGCCCGGTGTGCAGGCGGAGGACTCCGACGAGACCGTGCTGACCCGGCGCGGCACGCTGCGGCTGCTCGCCGGCATGGTCCGCACCAACCGGCCGTGGCGGCTGACCGTCGGGCTGGGCGCGGCGCTGGCCGGGTCCGCGGCCGGCTCGGCCTTCGGGCTGCTCTACTCGAACCTGTGGCAGCTCGCCACGAACCTCGACGGCTGGCGGCTCGCCCTGGCGTTCGTCGGCTCGATCGCGATCTTCGTGGCCTGGCTGATCGCCGGGCACCGGCTGTGGGAGCGCGGGTCCCCCGAGCCCGACCTGGACCGGCTGCTCAACCTGGGCACGGTCCTGACGCTCACGGCCGGGACCGGGCTGTTCTCGCTGGCCCTGCTGGTGCTGAACTCGGTCGTCGCGGCGGTGATCATCCCGGCGTCGTACCTGACCCGGGTGCTCGGGTATCCCGCCGGGCCCGCCGACTACGTCCGGATCGTGGTGCTCGCGACGATCATGGGTGTCGTCGCCGGGGCGGTCGGCTCGGGCCTGGAGGACGACGCGACCGTCCGGCAGGTCGCCTACGGCCACCGGCAGCGCGAGCGCCGGCAGCTGGCGGCCCAGCTCGAGACGCGCGAGGAGTGACTCACCCGCCCACGACGTCGGGGACTTCGTGGACGACGTCGGTGTGCCGGCTGTGCACGGGCGGTGGACGGACCGGCTGACACGACCCGGACCACCGGCCGGACCGTCCCGGACCGCACTGTCGCGATCAGGCCTTCAACCCGTTCCGCAGCGTCGCCAGGGCGCGGGCGAGCAGCCGGGAGACGTGCATCTGGGAGAGCCCGACCATCTCGCCGATCTCCGACTGGGTCTTGTTGCCGAAGAAGCGGAGCAGCACGATCCGTCGCTCCCGCTCGGGCAGCGCGGCCAGCAGCGGCCACAGGCTCCGCCGGAACTCCACGCCGTCGAGCTCCGGGTCCGCGTCGCCGAGCCGCTCGGCGAGGGGCGGTTCGCCGGGCTCGGTCGTCACGTCGAGGCTGGCACTGCGCCGCTCGGTGCGCACGGTGATCGCCTCGATCACCTCCTCGACCCCGATCCCCAGGTCGTCGGCGATCTCGCTCGGCCGCGGCGCCCGGCCCAGCCGCTGGGTGAGCGGCCCGGTGGCCTTGTCGATGGCGACCACCAGCTCCTTCATCGGCCGTGACACCCGCACCGACCACGTGCGGTCCCGCAGGTGCCGCAGGATCTCCCCGCGCACGCACGGGACGACGTAGCCGAGCGCGTCCCCCCGCGCCGCCTCGGGGTCCCAGTGGTCGATCGCGTGGATCAACCCGATCACGCCCGCCTGGGTCAGGTCCTCCTGGGCGGCGTCGTCGCCGTAGCGCCGCGCGATGTGCTGCACGACCGGCAGGAACGCGAGGATCAGCGCGGACCGCAGGCCCGCCCGCCGCGGGTCGTCGCAGGGCAGCGCGGCGTACTCCGCGAGGGTCGGCAGGTGCCGGGCGTAGTCGCTGGGGACGGTCACCGTGCGCAGCCTCCTGCCGTTCACGGGGGACGGGGTCCGGCCGGGGCCGGAGGTGAGGGCCGGGCGCCCGGTGTGTCCGCCGCTGCCTGCCCAACGGCGGGGAGGCTCCCGTCCTTCGGGAGCGGGGTGCCGGGCGGTTGCCCGGGCGGTGGCCGGCCAAACCCCGCGCACGGGATTCGCCGGACGCATCGGCCCGAGGCGCTCCCGCCGGGCGGGGGCCGGTGGGCCGCAGCGGGTTTGACCGGTCCGGCCGGGGGCATGCCGCGGCGATCGGGGCGGCGGTCCCCAGCGGCGCGACGACGAGGTGGTGCGGGATGCGGATGGTGCGGGACCGGGTGGGTGGACGCCGTCCACCCACCCTCGACGTCGAGATCGCCGGGATCTTCCAACTCGCCGGCCTGCGCCACGAGCTCGGCCGGCTGGCCCGGGAGCGCGGGTTCGCGCCCGACCGCGAGGCGGGGATGACGATCGCGGTGGACGAGGTCGTCGGGCAGGCCCTGGACCGGGACGCCGGGCCGGTGCGCATCCGGTGGTGCGCGGACGGGGCCGGGGTCCGGATCCGGATCGACGCGTCCGGCGGGCTGCCGTCGGCCCCGCCCGGCACGGACGCCGCCGACGGGCTCCGGCTCGCCCCCGAGCTCGCGCACGTCACCGTCCTCCACTCGTCGCTGGGGACGACCGTGCGGCTGGCCTTCCCCGGCGGCGCCGGAGGAGGCGCGGCGTGACGGGCCACGCGTGCGTCGTGGCCCGGTCGGCCGAGGAGCGGTTCGAGGCCCTCGGCGCCTTCCTCGGGCGGGCCGATGCGGACGGGTGCACCGTCCTCGTCGGCTGTGCCGCCGGCGCCGAGCTGAACGCCCGGATGCTCGAGTGGGGCGTGGACCTCCCGGCGCTGACGGCGGCGGGCCTGGTCCTCCCGCTGCCGCCCGGGGTGGACCCGGCGGTGGCGCTGGAGTTCCTGCCGCGGCGCTGCCGGCGCCCGGTGCGGGTGGCGGTGTGGGGCGACCCCGGGCGGATCGAGCACACCGAGACCTCGCTGGACACGGTCGCGGCCGGCCTGCCCGCGGAGATCCTGTGCGTCTACCGGGCCCTGGCGCTGGCGCCGGGCGACCGGGAGGTCCTGGACCGGCTGCACGACGGCCTGGTCCGGCTCCCCAGCGTGTACGACGACGGCCTCCTGCGCGTCACCGAGGCGCCCGACGGCGTGGTCCGCCTGGCGGGCGAGGTCGACCGGTCGAACACGGCGGTCCTGGCCGGCGTCCTCGGCGGCTGGTGGCCGCCGGGCGGCGGACGCTCGATCTCCGCCGGCTCCGGTTCGCCGACCGGCGGACGGTCCGCCTGCTGCTCGGCCTCGCCGCCGACGGGCTCGCGGCCCTGCGTGCGCCCACGCCGACCGGGGCCGGCTGCTCGCACTGGCCTCCCCGGCACCCGGCGCGCTCGCCCCGATCCGACCCTGACGGCACCTGTCAGGGTTGCCGGCGACCGTTCTCGGCATGGTCGACGGAACGGCACCACTGCACGGCAAGATCGCGCTCGTCGCGGGAGCGACCCGGGGCGCGGGACGGGGGATCGCGCTCGAGCTCGCGGCCGCGGGGGCGACGGTGTACGCGACCGGGCGCAGCACCGCCGGCAAACCCTCGGAGTACGGCCGCACGGAGACGATCGAGGGGACCGCGGAGCTGGCGGCGGGGATGCCCGGGCGCGTGGTCCCGGTCGTCGTGGACCATCTCGACCCGGCGCAGGTGCAGGCGCTGTGCGCACGGATCGACGCCGAGCAGGGCCGGCTGGACGTGGTGGTCAACGACATCTTCGGCGGCGACCCGCTCACCGAGTGGTTCCGCCCGGTCTGGGAGCACTCGCTGGACGACGGCCTGCACCTGCTGCGGCTCGCGATCGACACCCACGTCGTGACGGCCCGCTACGCCTTCCCGCTCCTCGTGCGCGAGCCCGGCGGCCTGGTCGTCGAGGTCACGGACGGCACCGCGGAGTACAACGCCGAGAACTATCGGCTGACCGTCTACTACGACCTGGCCAAGGTCGCGCCGATCCGGCTCGCCCGCAGCTGGGCGCACGAGCTGCGCGAGCACGGCGGCACGGCCGTGGCCGTCACCCCGGGGTGGCTGCGCTCGGAGGCGATGCTGGACCACTACGGCGTGACGGAGGAGACCTGGCGGGACGCGCTGACCACCGTGCCGCACTTCGCGATCTCCGAGACGCCGCGGTTCGTCGGCCGCGGGATCGCCGCGCTCGCCGCGGACCCGGAGCGGGCGCGGTGGACCGGGCGCTCGACGTCGAGCGGGGAGCTCGCGCAGGTCTACGGCGTGGACGACCTCGACGGCTCGCGCCCCGACGCCTGGCGGTACGTCGTGGAGGTCCAGGACCCGGGCAAGCCGGCCGACACCACGGGGTACCGGTGAGGGTCAGTCCAGCGCCCCGCGCCGGGCCAGCCGGCCGATCACGACGGCACTGAGCAGCGGCACCGCGGCCAGCACCACCCACGCGACGACGGGCGGGGCGACCGCGGGGTCGAGCAGCGCGCCGGCGCCCGTGCTGCCCACCAGCACCGCGAGCCCGCCCGCGGAGGACAGCACCCCGAAGTGGGCGCCGAGCCGCCGCTCCGCGGCCAGCCGGGGGACGAGGTCCTGCGCGATCGGCACGGCGAGCATCTGCCCCGCGGTGAGCAGCACGACGAACGCCACCGCGGGCCAGAGCGCCGGGGGCAGCGCGGCGACCGCCACCGCCACGACCGCGAACGCGGCCGTCATCAGCACGAACCCGAGGACCAGCGGCCGGAGCCCGCCGCGCCGCCGGGCCCAGCGGGTCACCGGCAGCTGCCCGACGCTCACCATCACGGACGCCAGCACGAACAGCCAGCCCAGCGCCCCCTGCCCCCCGGTGGCACGGGTGAGCTCGGCGGGCAGCGCCAGGTAGAGCTGGTTGTAGCAGAGCAGGTAGCCGGAGTAGCCCGCCGCGAAGGCGAGGAAGCGCCGGTTGGCCAGCACCTCCGCCCAGCCGGCGAGGATCGGCTCGCCGGCGTGCGGTGCGGGCCGGTGCGGCAGCCACGCCGCGTGCGCGGCCAGGATCAGCACGAACGCCCCGCCGGCGACCAGGCAGGCCAGCCGGAAGTCGACGAGCAGCAGCGCGGTGCCGACCAGGGGCCCGACCACGGACCCGATCTGCCCGCTCACGGCGAACATCGCGAAGACGTCCGCGCGCGCGACCCCGCCGACCTCCTCCAGCGCCCCGGCCTCGCGGGCGAGCGACGACTCGACGGCCGGGGAGAAGAGGGCGGCCGCGAACCCCGTGAGCAGCGCCCCGGCCAGCACCCCGGGCAGCGCCGTCGCCACGCCGAGGAGCACGAACCCCGCGACGCGCAGCCCGCAGCCCGTCAGCACCACCGGTTTCGCGCCCCATCGGTCCGCCAGGGCGCCGCCGACGACGAACAGGCCCTGCTGGCTGAACGTGCGCAGCCCCAGCACCAGCCCGACGACCCCGCCCGCGAGTGCGAGGTCCTCGGCGAGATGCGTCGCCAGGTAGGGCAGCACCCTGCTGGCCCCGCTGGCCACGACCGCGGACCCGGCGCAGCGGCAGGAGGTCTTCCGGGCCGCGGCGGCGAAGCTGAACGCCGACGTCGTCGGGCTGCCACTGGTGCACTCGCAGGAGAACGCGGTGACCAGGGGCGTCTCCGGGTTCACCGTGGACCCGCTGGCGAAGTCCCTGATCACGCCCGAGCTCACCCGCACCGGCTGAGTGGGCGGCACCCTCGCGCGCCGGCTCGCGGCCCTGCCGGCGGTCCTGCTGGTCGCGTCGCTGCTGATCTTCCTGCTGCCGCGGCTGGCCGGCGTCGACACGGTGCGGGCGGTGCTGCGCAGCCGGGTCGCGGAGGCCGAGCCGGATCCGGTGGTGGCCGCGCGGGTCGCCGCCGAGCTGGGGCTGGACCGCTCGTGGTCCGTGCAGTACCTGCGTTGGCTCGGCCACGCGCTGACCGGGGACCTCGGGCTCTCCTTCGCCACCCGCACCCCGGTCGCCCCGCAGCTGGCGGCGGCGCTGGGCGTGTCGGCTGTGCTCGCGGCGCTCACGCTGCTGGTCGCCGCGCTGGTCGGGATCCCGCTCGGGGTGCGGGCGGCGCGGCGCCCGGGCGGCCGGCTGGACCGGGCCGTGACCGCCTGCTCGGTGCTGGGCGTGGCCGTGCCGGAGTTCGTGCTGGCGCCGGTGCTGGTCCTGCTGCTCGCCGTCGCGGTACCGCTCCTGCCCGCCACCGGCTGGGGCACGCCCGCGCAGGCCGTGCTGCCCGTGCTGACGCTGGCCGCCTTCCCCGTCGCGCTGGCCGCCCAGCTCGCCCGGGCGGAGACGATCGACGCCCTGTCCCGCCCGCACGTCGCCGTCGCCCTCGCCAAGGGGATAGCCGGGTCGCAGCTGCTCTGGCGGCACGGCGCGCGGCTCGCGCTGACCGGCGTCACCGCGCTCTCCGGGATGTTCTTCGCGGGGCTGCTCGGCGGCGCGGTCGTGGTGGAGGTCGCCTTCGGGATCCCCGGGCTGGGCCGGCTGCTCCACGACGCCGTGATCGGCCAGGACCTGCCGATGCTGCAGGGCGGGCTGCTGGCCGTGATCGTGGTGGCGGTGCTGGCGGGCCTCGCGGCCGAGCTGCTGCAGCTCGCGCTCGATCCCGTGGCGCGCGCGGAGGTGGAGGTGTGAGGCGCGATCCCGTCCTCACCGCGTTCGCCGTGCTCGCCGGGGCGCTGGTGGTCGCCGCGCTGGTGCCGGTCGACGCGCTCACCACGGACCTCGCCGACCGCTTCGCCGGGCCTTCCCCCGCCCATCCCCTCGGCACGGACAACCTGGGCCGGGACGTCCTCGCCCGGCTGCTCGCCGGCACCCGGTTCTCCATGTGGTTCACGCTGGTCGCCGTGCTGCTCTGCGCCGCCGCCGGCACGCTGCTCGGGATCCTCGCCGGGTACGCGGGCGGGATCGCTGGCCAGCTCCTGCAGCGGGTGCTCGACGTCCTGGTGGCCGTCCCGACGGTGATCGTGGGCCTGGTCGTGGCGGCCGTCCGGGAGCCCGGCACGGGGACGCTGCTGATCGCCGTGCTGCTCACCGGCTGGACGCCGTTCGCCCGGCTCGCCTACCAGCTCACGGTCCGCGAGCGGGCCCGCGAGTACGTGGAGGGGGCGGTCGCGCTGGGCGCCGGGCCCGGCCGGATCGCCGTGCGGCACATCCTCCCGAACGCCCTGCGCCCGCTGACCGCGCATGCCTGCCTGCGGTTCGCCAACGTCCTGCTGTCGCTCGCCGGTCTGTCCTTCCTCGGGCTCGGCGCCCAGCCGCCGACCCCGGAGTGGGGCGCGATGCTGGCCGAGGGTCGGCAGTACCTGTTCGCCGCCCCGCAGCTCGTGCTGGTGCCCGCGATGGCGGTCGTGGCCGTCTCGCTGGCCGTCACCCTGCTCGGCCGGAGGCTGGAGTCGCGGTGGTCCGGCCGATAAGGTGCTCCTGCCAGTGTTTTGCGAGAGGGGTCCCGGGTGGCGGTCACGAGTGCGAGCGGGCGGCGGCGGGGCGAGGTCCGGCCGGGGTGGAAGGAGACGCTCGGCGGCGTCGGCGTCGTCCCGCCGGTAGTGATCGACCTGCGCGCGGGCCTCGCGGCGGAGGGCGCCGTGGTCGTCGCGGGGTACGCCACGGACCCGGAGCGGCTGGTCGACGCGGCCGCGACCGCGCTCGGCGGCCGTCTCCGCGAGCTGTTCGGCATCCGGCCGCAGGGCGGGCCGGACGCGCCGCCGCTCGGGCTGCACTCGGACGGCGCGAACGTGGTCGTCGACGTGCACGGCCGGTCGGTCCGGCTGCGGGACCCGGACGAGGACTGGCTGCTCATGCTGTGCGGCCGCTCCGCCGACGCGGGCGGCGACTCCGTGCTGATCGACGGGTACGCGCTGGTCGAGGTCCTTCGCACGGCGGCGGAGCCGGAGCTGCGCGAGGTGCACGACTTCCTCGTCGGGACGGACGTCGACTACTTCGGCACCTGGTCAACCGGGCTCGAGGGGTGCCGGGTACCCCGCTCGTGCGGCGGCTGGTCGAGTACACCCGGGCCGGCCGCCGCGTGGTGCGGGCCAGCGACTACGCCGCCCCGGTCCCGCGCGAGCCGCAGTGGGACCGGCATCTCGGGCTGATCGAGCGGTACGCGGACGTTCTGGCCACCGCGATGGAGGTGGCCCCGCGCTTCCGGCTCGACGCGGGCGACCTGTTCGTGCTGGACAACTACCGGTTCCTGCACGGGCGGGACGGCTACGAGGGCGAGCGCGTCCTGCACGTGCTCACGGTGCGCACGACCGAGGCGGCATAGGCGGCGCCGCCGGCGTCGGACCCACGGGAGGACGGGTCAGCCCGCGCTCCGGACCGTCACGTCGCCCAGCAGCGACCACACCCGCAGGGTCAGCCGCCCCTCGCCGACGGCGCGTTCCAGCCGCTGCTGCGCGTCGCGGCGGCGGGGTTCGAGATCGTCGGGCACGGCGGCGGTCACGGCCCGACCGTATCGAGGCCTCCGCTCCCGTCCAGTGGATTCCCGCGGCCCCGTGATCCGCGGTCGGGCAGCGGACCGTTCGCGAATCGAGCGTCCCCCTGTCCGGACGTGGATCATGGGCGCCGCTGCGCCGCGCCGGGAAACCGGTGGCGACGCCGCGGCCCGGAGCCTCATGATCCGCGGCGATGACCGTGCTCTCGCCCGCCCAGGTCCGTGCCTTCGTCGACGACGGCGTCGTCCGGCTCGAGGAGGCGTTCCCGCGCGCGCTCGCCGACGAGTGCCGCGCGTTGCTGTGGGAGCAGGTGCGCGCGGAGACCGGGGCGACGCCGGACGACCCGGCCACCTGGACCGTGCCCGTCCACCGGATCCCCGGCCGTGCCGACGCGCCCTTCCGGCGGGCCGCGACGACCGAGCGCCTGCACGGGGCGCTGGACCAGCTCGTCGGGCCGGGGCGGTGGCACCCGCGGCTCGGGCTCGGCACGTTCCCGATCCGGCTCCCGCACCCCGACGACCCGGGCGACGCGGGCTGGCACGTCGAGGGCAGCTTCGCGGGACCGGACGGGGGGTTCCGGCTGAACCTGCGCTCCCGGAACCGGGCGCTGCTGATGCTCTTCCTGTTCTCCGAGGTCGGCGAGGCGGACGCCCCGACGAAGGTCCGGATCGGCTCGCACCGCGAGGCAGCCCGGCTGCTCGCCCCGCACGGCAACGAGGGCGCGGACTTCTTCGCCTTCGCCGGCGAGGCCGTCCCGGCCACCGCGGACCTGCCCGTCGCGCTCGCGACCGGCCTGCCCGGCGACGTCTACCTCGTCCACCCGTTCCTGGTGCACTCCGCGCAGCCCCACCGCGGGACCCGGCCACGGTTCATGGCCCAGCCGCCCCTCGACCCGACGGGCCTGCTGGACCTGCACGCGACCGACCCGACGCCCGTCGAGGAGCCGGTGCTCGCGGCCCTGGCGGCCGCCGGGTGAGCCTGGACCTCCTGCGCGATCCCCGCTCTCCGCGCGCCGCCGGGTACGACCCGGCCTGGCTGGTCGCCTGCGACCGGGGGCCGAACCCGTTGTGGCTGCTCGAGGACCTCTCCGTCGACCTCGGCCTCCGGCCCGGCATGCACGTCCTCGACCTCGGTTGCGGGCTGGGCGCCACCTCGGTCTTCCTGGTCCGCGAGTTCGGCGTCCGGGTCACCGCGGTGGACCTGCACGTGCCGCCGGACGACGTCGCCGCCCAGACCGCGCGGTCCGGCGTCGGCGAGTGGGTGCTGCCGGTCCGCGCCGACGCGCGCGCCCTGCCCTTCGCCCGCGAGACCTTCGACGCGATCGTCTGCATCGACGCGTGGGAGTACTTCGGCACCGCCGACGGCTACCTCCCGTACCTCGTCGGTTTCCTGCGGCCCGGCTGCGCGCTCGGGGTCGCGACGCCGGCGCTGCGGCGGGAGGTCCGCGAGCTGGGCGGGATCCCGCCGCACGTCCGCGCGTGCGTCGGAGGGGAGGCGCTGGCCTGGCACACCCCGGAGTGGTGGCGGTTCCAGTGGGAGGCCACCGGGCTGGTCGAGGTCGTGGCGGCCCGGTGCCAGGAGTCCGGCTGGCGGGACTGGCTGACCTGGACCCGGGTGTGCGCGGAGCACGGCGACGCCGCCGGGGCCGCGCCGAGCCTGGCCATGCTGGAGGCCGACGGGGGCGAGCTGCTCTCCTTCGCCCTGCTCGCCGCACGCAGGCGCTGAGCCCGCCCTGCTCGCCGCGACGGGAAGCCCACCCCGCAGGCGTCACGGTCGGCGGGCGCCGGACGCGAGAGCGGCGTCGGCGATCGCCCTGACCTCGCCGGTGATGCGTGGCCAGAGCTCCCGGGGCAGGTCGTGGCCCACGCCGGGCAGCAGCACGAGCCGGGCGCCCGGCACGGCGGCGGCCGTGGCCCGCGCCGCCGAGGGCCGGACGACCGGGTCCTGCTCGCCGTGCAGGACCAGCGTGGGGACGCGGATCCCGGCGAGCCGCCCACCGCTCCACGGCGCGCCGGTCTGCCTGCCCTGCGCCGCGCCGTCGAGGATGCCGTGCGACATCGCGATCTCGCGCTCGACGGCCGCACGGGCGGCGGACTCGTCGAACGCGTAGCCGGGCGAGGAGATCCGGCGGGCCAGCGCGATGCCGGCGGCGACGTGCCCGGCGTCGTCCTCGGGCCCGCCCAGCCGCGACGCCCACAGCACGAAGCCGAGCCGGACGTGCCGCAGCGGGGCGAGGCCCCGCGCGTCGCTCGGCATGGCCCCGGACACCGTGATGCTCCGGACCCGGTCCGGGTGGCGCAGGGCGACGCGCTGGGTGAGCAGGCCGCCCAGGGAGTGCCCGAACAGGTGCGCGGAGTCCCAGCCCATCGCGTCGAGCACGGCGACGGCGTCGTCGGTCATCTCCTCCGCGGTGTAGGCGACCGGCCGCCGCCGGAAGAGCCCGACGAACGGGTGGACCCGGTCGCGGTCGGTGAAGTGCGTGGACTCACCCGCGTCGCGCTGGTCGTAGGAGACGACGTGGAAGCCCCGCTCCACCAGGGCCGCCACGAAGCCCTCCGGCCACCACGCGCGCGAGGCGCCGAGGCCCATGACCAGCAGCAACGGCTCGCCGCCGCGGCCGCCGAGGTCCTCGTAGGCGATCCGGACCCCGCCGTGGGCGGCGTGTCGGGTGGTCATCGCGGCCTCCTTCGCGAGCGTTGTTCGCAAACCACGCTAGTAGATCGCGTACGATGTTCGCAAATCCCGCGGCGCGAGTCTTCCGCGCGGCGGGGGCCGCTGTCACGATGGCCGCATGAGCGGGATCAGGCGGGTGGCGGGCGCGATCCTGGCCGTCGCCGACCAGGACGCGATGCTGGAGTTCTTCGGGCGGCTCGGGTTCGAGACCGTGACGGACGCCGAGATGTGGCCGGGTGCGCGTTGGGTCGAGGTGCGGCCCCCGGGCGCGGAGACCTCCGTGGTGCTGAGCGCGGCGAAGGACTTCGGCCGCGAGCCCGACCAGGGCTGTCCGATGACCTTCGCGACGGACGACGTCGCCGCCTTCGCCGCGCAGGCCCGGGCCGCCGGGATCGAGGTCTCCGAGCCGACGACCGAGGGCTGGGGCACCTTCGTGAACGTCACCGACCCCGAGGGCCGGCAGCTGCTCGTGGCCGAGCGCTCCTGAGGTCGCCCCCCGGTCGGCTCCTCCGGTCGGCTCAGCCCGCGAGCCGGACGGCCGCGGTGGCGGTGCGCCACCGCTCGTCGAGCCGCGTGGAGCCCGCCGTGCCCGCCCGGTGGCAGTCCTCGATCGTGCCGATCAGCCGGTAGAGGGCCTCGGCGACGAAGCCCGCGGGCAGGGTCGCGACGGCGGTGCTCGCCTCGGAGATGGCCTGCGGGACCCGCGGCGACCGCGGGGAGTGCCGCAGCGCGGCGACCGCGAAGTAGACCGCCCGGAGGGCGCGCCGCAGCTCCCGGTCCGGCACCGGCCCGCGCCGGCCGCGCTCCGCCCCGCCCTGCTGGTGGATCCGTCCGTCCATCTGCACACACCTCCCGGTGCCACCGCTCGTCAATGCCGGGTTGACGTTCGTCAACCTATCATTGACGGCGGATCCGTCAAGCTAGGATTGACGTGTGTCGGCTGACAGCGGCCTCAAACACGTACAGAAGGCCCTCGACGCGCTCGCCGCCGCCGGGAGCCCGCTCGAGGCCCTGGCCGCCGCGAGGGACCTCCGCCTCGCGGCCGAGGAGGTCGAACGACGCCGCGCGGCCGAGGCCCGCGAGGCGGGGGCCAGCTGGTCCAAGATCGGCGCCCTGTACGGCACCACGAAGCAGAACGTCCAGCAGCGCTTCGGCGCCGCCCGGAAGCGGGTGGAGGAGAAGCCGGCCTGATCCGCTCAGGCCCCGCAGGCGAGCGCCGTCGCGAGGCGGTCGGGGTCGGGCTGGGCGGGGGCGGGGACCCCGTCGCGGTGGGCGGCCTGCACGGCCCGGACCCGCGCGACGACGGCGGGGTCGGTGTAGACCTCCTCGGGGCGGGCGAGCATGCCGCGTACCGAGGTGGCGGTGCGGAAGAGGGCGGCGTCGAACAGGGCGGCGGCGGAGAGCTCGTCGAACCCCACCCGGCCCGTAGACGGGGCCGGTGGGGGCGGTGCCGCCGGGGCGGGGGGCGGGCCGTCGAGCACGCCCCGCTCGTGCAGCACGCCTCGGACCCGGGCGAGCCGCGCCGCGTCCGTGCGCGCCTGGTCGAGATAGAAGGGCTCGACGCCCTCGGTGATCGCCGCGTCGTGTGCCAGGGCACGGGCGAACGGGTCGCGGGGATGCGCGTCGAGCACCTCGACCAGGTCGAGCGCGGTGCGCAGGGCAACCCCGAGCCCGCGGGCGAGCGTCGGGTTGGTGGTGCACACGCCGTCGCCGACGGCGTGGATGCCGAGGGCGACCGGTCGGGCGTGGTCGACCAGGCGGTGCAGGGTGTTGTGCAGCCCGCCCATCGGGAACACGTCACTGATCGGTTCCAGCACGTCGAGCCACCCCCGCAGCCCCGGCACGGTGTCGAACACCGCGGTGAACACGGCGGGATCACGCAGCACGCGGAACCGATGGTCCTCGGCCAGCGGGCACAGGCCCAGCACGACGGTGCCGTTGTCCGCGCCCCACATCCCGGCGACGAACTCGTCGAGCGGCAGGATCGTGCGGTTGTCCGCCCGGCCGGGCAGGCCGTCCGGGCCGCGCAGGCGGTAGTGCCGGCTGTAGTAGGCCAGGCCGCAGTCGGCCACGACCACGGGCCGCGGCCGTGCCCCGGTGGCGGTCAGCCAGGCGTCGATCCGGGAGCGGCGCCCGGACGCGTCGACGACGACGTCCGCGGCCAGCTCGCCGTCGCCGAGCCGGACGCCGGTCACCCGCGGGGGAGCGCCGCCCTCCGTCCGCAGCCCGCGGACCGTGGCGCCGGTGTGCAAGGTGATCCCGGGTTCCGCCCGCACCCTCGCGTCCAGGACGCGGTCGAGGGTGGACCGGCGGGTGAGCAGCATGGTGTAGCGGTCGTCCGCGGGTTCGGGCGCCAGGTCGCGCAGCGTGGGCGGGAGCTGGGCCTCGAGGCGGGACTCGACGGCACCGTCCCCGACCAGCCCGGCGTACACGTCCGGCAGGTGCTCGCGCAGAAGGAGCCGGTAGCGGGCGAGGAGGACGTGCGGCTGGACGATCTGCGGCGCCGTGGGCCGGAAGGCGCGCCCGGCGGCCTCCTCGACGGTGGCGGCGGGGCGCAGCGGCTCGCGTTCGAGCACGGTGACGCGGTGCCCGGCGCGGGCGGTGAGCAGCGCAGTCATCAGCCCGGCCGCCCCCGCGCCCACGATCACGACGTCCACGCCGTCCACCCCCCGGGTCGTCCCCCTCAGTGGAGCAGCATCTTCAGGCCGATGACCACCCCGCCCAGCGCCGCGCTGCACAGTCCCCACCCGACGGCCTGGAGCCGGGACGCCCCCGCCCGTCGCGCCGCCACGTGGCCGAAGCCCCCGAGCATGAAGGTGGCGAGGCCGAGCGCGGAGAAGACGGCCAGGGGGAGACGGCCGGTGAGCAGCGCGAGCACGACCAGGAGGACCAGCGGTGTCAGCCCGGCTTCGACGACCGGGAGTCCCCGGCGCAGGGCGGCCAGGACGCGCGCGCGGCGCCCGGCCGCGTGGACGGCGGCGGCCAGCACCTCGGCGTACCGCTCGGCGGCCCAGTACACCGCGACCGTCACCACCACGGTGAGGACGATCTCGCGGAGGTCGCCGTGCGCGCTCCCGACCGCGATGCCCGCGGCCCCGATCACCGTCCCGTAGATGGACTGGGCGAGGTCGTGCTCGCTCTGCCAACGGTGCCGGCTCGCCACGGTCCGGCGCAGCATCCTGTGGAGGAGGTCCGGGGGAGCCGCCGCAGCCCGGTCCGGCCCTGCCGTCACCCCCGCGTCGCGGTCGGTGGGAGCCATCGTCCGACGATGGACCCCCGGCGGCCCGCGGGCCGTCACCCCGAGCGGGTGAGAGCCGGGACGGCACCCCCGTGCGCCACACCCCCGAGGTGAGGTCACTCCGCTCCCCGCCCGCCATGCTGTGGCGCGTGGGCGAGAGGGGAGGGGGCGGCGCGTCCTCGCCGGTCCCGTTGCTGTCGGTGCTGCGGACCTACCGTGCGGGCTGGCTGCCCCGCGACCTGGTCGCCGGCCTGGTCCTGACCGCGCTGCTCGTGCCGCAGGGCATGGCCTACGCCGAGCTGGCCGGGCTGCCGGCGATCACCGGCCTGTACACGTCGATCCTCTGCCTGCTCGCGTACGCGGTCTTCGGGCCCTCCCGGATCCTCGTGCTCGGGCCGGACTCCTCGCTCGGCCCGATGATCGCGGCGACGGTCCTCCCGCTCGTCGCGGCGGGCGGCGACCCGCAGCGCGCGGTCGCGCTCGCCTCGGCGCTCGCGCTCATGACCGGAGCGATCATGGCGATCGCCGGCCTCGGTGGCCTGGGCTTCGTCGCGGACCTCATCTCGAAGCCGACGATGATCGGCTACCTGAACGGGCTGGCCCTGACGATCCTCGTCGGGCAGCTGCCGAAGCTGTGCGGGTTCTCCGTCGACGCCGAGGGCTTCGGCGGCGAGGTCGCCGGGCTCGTGCGCGGCGTGCTGGGCGGCGAGGTGGTGCCCGCCGCGCTGGCCGTGGGCCTCGGGGGCCTGGTCCTCATCGGGGTGCTGCAACGCGTGCTCCCGCGGGTCCCCGGGGTGCTCGTGGTGGTCGTCCTGTCGATGCTGGCGGCGGCGCTGTTCGGGCTGGACGAGCACGGCGTCGCCCTGGTCGGCCCGCTGCCGCAGGGCTTCCCGCCGCCGACCGTGCCGCTGATCACCGCCGCCGACCTGCTCCCGCTCGCCGCCGGCGCCGTGGGCATCGCGCTGGTCTCGCTGACCGACACGATCTCGACGGCGTCGGCCTTCGCGGCCCGGGACGGCCGGACGATCGACGGGGACCGGGAGATCGTGGGGATCGGCGCGGCGAACCTCGCGGCCGGCTTCTTCCAGGGCTTCCCGGTCAGCACCAGCGGCTCGCGCACGGCGGTGGCGTGGCAGGTCGGGTCGCGCACCCAGGTCACCGGCCTCGTCGGGGCCGCCGCGATCACGCTGATCCTGCTGCTGGCCCCGGGCCTGCTGCGCACCCTGCCGCAGCCGACGCTCGCGGCGGTCGTGATCGCGGCGTCGGTCTCCCTCGCCGACCTCCCCGCGACCCTGCGGCTCCTCCGGGTGCGCCGCAGCGAGTTCGCGCTCTCGGTCGCCGCCTTCCTCGGGGTCGTGCTGCTCGGCGTGCTGCCCGGCATCGCGGTGGCCGTCGCGCTCTCGATCGGCAACGTGTTCCGCCGCGCGTGGTGGCCGTACCAGACGGTGCTCGGCCGGGTGCCCGGCCTGCCCGGCTACCACGACGTCCGCAGCTACCCGGAGGCGGAGTTGCTGCCGAGCTGCGTCCTCGTCCGGTTCGACGCGCCGCTCTTCTTCGCGAACGCCCGGACCTTCCGCAAGCAGCTGGAGCGGCGCAGCCGCACGGAGCCCGCGCCCCGCTGGATCGTGGTGGCCGCCGAGCCGATCACGGACGTCGACACGACGGCCGCGGACATGCTCCACGACCTGGACGTCGCGCTCAACGCCCGCGCCGTGCACCTCGTGTTCGCCGGGATGAAGGACCCGGTGCGGCGCAAGATCGACCGCTACGAGCTCACCCGGACGATCGACCCCGCGCACTTCTTCCCGACCGTGGACGCCGCCGTCGACGCGTTCCGGCACGAGACCGGCGAGCGGTGGACCGCCCCCCGGCCCGGGTGACCGCTCTCAGGCCGGCCCGGCGCGGCGTCGGCGGTGGACGATCACCCACGCCACCCCGGCCAGGACCAGTCCGCCGAGGAACACCCCCGCCTCCGCCACCACGAGGCCGACGAGGATGCAGAGCACGGCGAGCACGACCAGCGCGGGCAGCATCCAGCGACGCCGGCGGGGCGGCGGTTCCAGCCAGCGTCCCAGCCGCCGGTCCAGGTCCGGGTCCTCCGCGCGGAGCTGCCGCTCGATCGCGGTGAGGAGGCGCTCCTCGTCGCCGCTCAGCACGGCGCACGCCCCGTGCCGGGCGTTCCCGTCCGTTCGTCCCCCACAGACACCGCGCGACCTCCCCCCGCTCGCCCTTGCGTCGGACGATGGGCGGCCGGGCGCCCGCGCGCCTCGCCCCGGCGGGGTGAAGGCGGCGCCGCGCGCGCACGGTAGGACTGGACGGGTCCGGCCGGCGGGGCCCCGCCCGCGTCCCGGCGCGGATGCCGCGACGACACGGTGTCGCGCGGGCACCACCGAACGGAAGGGCGGCGGCGATGCGCGCACCCCGGTCGTCGGTCCGCTGGGTCGGCGGGGCCCGCTGACCATGGCCCGCATCGAGTACTACCACCACCCGGCCCCGCCGCGGCCCACCGTCGTGGCCCCCAGCGTGTTCGCCGTGGTGCGGGACGACGCCGACCGCGTCCTGCTGGTGCGCCGCGTCGACGACGGGCTCTGGGAGCTCCCCGGCGGCCGCGTCGAGATCGGCGAGTCCGTGGTCGACGCGGCCGAGCGGGAGGTGGCCGAGGAGAGCGGGATCCTGGTCAAGGTCCTGCGGGTGGCCGGGGTCTACAGCGACCCCGGCCACGTCATGGTCGACGCCCGCACCGGCGAGGTGCGCCAGCAGTTCGCCCTGTGCGTGCACGCCCGGCCGGTGTCCGGGGTCCCGCGGCCCGACGGCGACGAGACCTGCGAGGCGGCCTGGACGCCCGTGGAGCACCTCGACGAGCTGCCGATGCACCCGGCCGTGCGCCAGCGGCTCCGGCACGCCGTGGCCGAACCCGACCACGCCCACGTCGGCTGACGGACGACGACGGGCCCTCGGGCGACGACGACCGCGCCGCGGCTCCGCCGAGGGCCGCGCGATGTGAGGGAACAGGGGGTGCGGGGCCCTGTCGGCGGGACCCCGGCGCCGGGGAGACTGAGCGCCGTGACGGGTGACCAGGCTCCCGCGGCCGAGCAGCTGCTGCGCGTGGAGTCGCGCCGCGCGGGCGTCGCGATGGTGGTGACGGTCGCGGGGGAGGTGGACATGTTCACCGCCCCGCGGGTGGAGGAGGCGGTCGGCCGGGCGCTGGCCGATCCCGCCGTCGACGTGATCGTGGTCGACCTGACCCAGGTCGAGTTCCTCGACCACGCCGGGCTGACCGCGCTGGTGGACGCGCACCGCGCGGCCGAGCGGCAGCGCGAGCCGCTGCGGGTCGTCGTCGACCACAACCGGCCGGTGGTCCGGCCGCTCGAGATCACCGGGCTGGAGCGGGTGCTGGCCCTGTACTACGACGTCGCCGAGGCACTGGCCGAGTCGTCGGAGCCGGGCGGCTGACCCGCCGGGCAGGCCCGGCGGTGGCCCGGCTGGTCCTCCGGGGGCGGCAGGCGTCACACTCACGGGTAGTGCCAGCGCATCGGGACCAGTCGGAGGACCGCGCGGGCCCGCCCCCGGAGGCGGGTCCGGCCCGTGCCGCGCCCCCGGCCGTCCGCGCGGAGGTGCCGCGGTGGCAGCTGCGCCTGCCCGCCGTACTGGAGACGCTGGGCCTGGTCCGGACCGGGCTGCGCCGCTGGCTGGCGCTGCTGGAGTGGCCCGAGGACGCCGCGCTGGACATCCTCCTCGCCGTCAACGAGGCGGTCAGCAACTCGGTGGAGCACGCCTTCCCGCCCGCCGGCTCCCCGGACGGGACCGTGGAGGTCGCCGCCGAGGTCGAGGACGGCGACCGGGTCGAGGGTGGGCGGCGCCTGCGGGTCCACGTCCGCGACACCGGCCGGTGGCTCCCGCGCCCCGACCTCGAGCCGTACGTCAACCGCCGCCGCGGCCTGCCGATGATGGTCGCCGTGATGGCCGAGGTCCGGATCCACCGGGGCGGGCCGGAGCCGGGCGACGGCACGGTGGTGACCCTGCTCAGCCCGCCCGTCCCGGGCCCGTGAACGGCGGGTGGTCTCCGGCACCCTCACCGCATGCGACTGCACCGTTCGACCGGCAGGCGAACGGGTGGTGATGCTCAGGTGAACGGGTGACGTCCTCCGGGTAACGGATCGCGCCGAGGCGCGAGTCCCTCATCCCCACGTCCGACGTGACGAGCCGGGCCCGGGCCTGACGGGTGGAGGGAGTCCCCGTGGACGACGAGCTGTTCGAACCCCCGAACGACGGCACGTGGGAGCTGGACACGACCCACCTGAGCAGGCCGGTGAGCTGGTTCACCCGAGCGCCGCTGGTCGCCGGCTTCCCCCGCGGGTTCGCCGAGGGCCTGTCGCGCTACGGGCTGATGCTCGGCCGTTACGACGTGGCGGTGATCGGTGGCTTCATGTACGCCCAGACCGTCCCCTTCGGCGCCGGTGGCTCGGCGACACCCGAGCAGATGCAGGCTCGGGTCGCGACCTCGGCCCGGGCGTTCGCCGAGCGGTTCTGGCGGGAGGACCTGGCCCGGTGGGACGAGGTGGTCAAGCCCGCTGCCGTCGCGGCGCACCTGGCCGTCCAGGCGGTCGACCCGGCGGCCCTGCCGGACGAGGAGCTGGCCGCGCACGTCGGGCGGTGCCGCGACCACCTCGAGGCGATGATCGAGCTGCACCACCGCTACAGCGCGCCGTCGCTGATGGCGACCGGGGACTTCCTCGCCGGCGCAGCCGAGTGGACCGGCGCCACCGCCGGGGAGCTGATGGGGCTGCTGCGCGGCACCTCGGCCATCTCCACCGGGTTCGCCACCACCGAGCTGGATGGGCTGGCGGACGTCGTCGCGGCCTCCGACACCGCGCGGGCCGTCCTCGATTCGCCGGACGATCCGCAGGCGAAGCTCGACGCCCTCGCCGCCGATCCCGACGCGGGCGCGGCCACCCGGGAGTACCTCGACGCGGTCCGCCACCGGTCGATCGGCTACGACGTCGGTGACCCGTGCGCGGGCGAGCTGCCGGCGATGCTCGTCGGCGCGATCCGAGCCGCCGTCGCGACCCGGAAGACCGAGGCAGACGACGCGGACGCCGCGCTCACCGCCATCCGCGGCCGGGTCCCCGCCGAGCACCTGGCCGAGTTCGACGACCGCCTGCACGAGGCTCGGCTGGCCAACCGGCTGCGGGACGAGCGGGCGACGTACTCGGACGGGTGGGCGGTCGGCCTCGCCCGCCGCGCCCTGCTCGAGGCCGGCCGGCGGCTCACCGCCCGAGGCGCGCTCGCCGACCCGGAACACGCCGTCGACACGGACGCCGCCGAACTCGCGGCGCTGCTACGGGGCGAACCGGGCCCGACCGCGCAGGAGGTGGCCGAGCGGTTCCGGCGGCGGACGACACGGACCGTCGACGACGCCCCGGCGACGATCGGGCCGCCGCCTCCCCCACCTCCGCCGATCGAGGAGCTCCCGGAGCCGGCCCGGCGCGCCACGCTCGCGGTCGGCGCCGCCATGGTCAACCTGTTCGGGGTCCCGGACACCGCCAACTCGCCGACGGTGCTCCGCGGTCTCGCGGTCAACGCCGGTGTCTACGAGGGTGCCGCCCGTCTGGTGGCCGACGGCACCGACTTCGACCGCGTCCAGCCCGGCGACGTCCTGGTCACGCGGATGACCTCCCCGTACTTCACAGTCGTCCTCCCGCTGCTCGGGGCGATCGTCACCGACCGGGGCGGCCAGCTCAGCCACGCCGCGATCGTGGCCCGCGAGTACGGGATCCCGGGCGTCGTCGGGACCCGCGACGCGACCAGGCTGATCCCGGACGGCGCGCGCGTGCGGGTGGACGGGAGGACGGGCGAGGTGCGGTTGCTGGGGTGACTGCCGCATGCCGCCGATGACCCCGCTCGCCGAGGCCACCGACCAGGCGGAGTTCGGTGGCAAGGCGATGGCGCTCGGGGTGGCCGTCCGCGCCGGGCTCCCCGTGCCGGCGGGCTTCGCGCTGTCCGTCGACGCGGTCGAGGCGGTGGTGCGCGAGGAGCCGGACGTCCTGGCGGCGCTGCGCGCCGCCTGCGCGGACGGCGGCGCCCGCGCGGTCCGGTCCAGCGCGGTGGGGGAGGACTCGGGCACCGCCAGCTTCGCGGGCGCGCACTGCACCGTCCTCGGGGTGTGCCGGCCCGAGGCCGTCGTCGCGGCCGTCCGGCGCGTGCACGCCTCCGGCGCCACGGCGGGCGCCCGCGCCTACCGCAGCCGGCTCGGCCTCGGCCCCTGCCGGATGGGTGTGGTCGTCCAGGACCTCGTGACCGCGGACACGGCCGGCGTGCTGTTCACCCGCAACCCGGTCACCGGGGCCGCAGAGCGGGTGATCGAGGCGAGCTGGGGCCTCGGCGAGGCCGTGGTGGCCGGTCTGGTCGTGCCGGACCGGTACCGGCTCGACCCCCGGGGCCGCGTGCTCGAGCGCACGGGGGGCGAGAAGGACGTGGCGCTGCGCGCCGGTCCGGCGGGGACCGAGGAGGTCGCGGTCGCCGGCCCTGCGGTGTCCGCACCCTGTCTGGACGACGCGCAGCTCGCCGTGCTGCACGCGCTCGCCGAGGCCTGCGACGCGGCGTACGGCACGACGGAGCACGACATCGAGTTCGCCTTCTCCGGCGGCACCGTGTTCCTCCTGCAGCGGCGGCCGATCACCGGTGGTTGACGCCCACGCCCGGCGGGCGCTCGGTGCAGCCCTGCTCGCCTCCTCGTTGATGCCGCTCAACTCGACGATGATCGCGGTGGCGCTGCCGGACATCGCCCGCGAGTTCGCCCGCTCGCCCGGGACGGTGGCACAGGCCGTCGTGGCGAGCTACCTCGTGGCCGCGATCGTGCTGCAGGGGCCGGGCGGCAAGCTCGGCGACCGCCTGGGCCATCGGCGGATGCTCGCCCTCGGCCAGGTTCTGGTGGCCGCCGGCGCCGTGCTCGGGCTGGTCGCCGGAGCACTCGGCGTACTGGCGGTGGCCCGTGTCCTGATGGCCGCGGGCGGCGCGGCGATCGTGCCGGCGACCGTGGCGCTGCTGCGGATCGAGCTGCCTCCTCAGCGCCGCGGCCGGGCGTTCGGCCTTTTCGGGGCCATCATGTCGCTGGCGGCCGGCATCGGACCGGTGGTCGGCGGCGAACTCGTGCGTGCCTTCGGCTGGCCCAGCATCTTCGCGGCGAACCTGCCCGTGATCGGGATCGCGGCACTGCTCGCGGCGACCGGCCGTGGGCGGGGGACGGAGCCGCAGAGCCGCCCGCGCTTCGACGTGCTCGGCACCGTCCTGCTCACCGCGACACTGGCCGCGCTCGTGCTGGGCCTGCAGGCCCGCGGGACGGCCGCCGCCGTCCTCCTGGGCACGTGCGCCGCCCTCCTGGTGCCGTTCGTGTGGTGGGAGCGCCGGGCCACCGACCCGGTCGTGCCCTTCGGGCTGTTCGCCTCGACGGCGTTCACCGCCGGCTCGCTGCTCGTCGCGCTGCAGAACCTGGTGATGTACACGCTGCTGTTCGAGCTGCCGCAGGTGCTCGCCGCGCTGCTCGCGGCCGACTCCGCGGCCACCGGGCGCCTGCTCGTCGCGATGACGGCGGCGATGGTCCTCGCGTCCCTGGTCGCCGGACGGCTCACCGACCTCGTCGGACCGCGGCCGGTCGCGATGGGCGGCGCCCTCGCCTGCCTCGCCGCGGTGGGCCTGTTGGCGGTGGGGGACCTGTCGTCGCTGCGGCAACCGGTGCTCCCACTCGCCCTGATCGGCCTCGGGGTCGGATTGGCCACACCCGCCGCGCAGACCGCCTCGCTGTCCGCCGTCCCGCGCGAGCGCAGCGGTGCCGCCGCCGGGATCGGCTCGACGATGCGCTATCTCGGCGGGGTCGTCGGCGTCGCCCTGCTCGGGCGCCTGGTCGATCTCACCGGCGACCGGTCCGCCGTCCTGAGCGAGCACCGGAACGTCCTCGCTGTGTTCGCCGCAGCGCTGGTGGCCGGCCTGGTGTGCGCAGCGGCACTGCCCGGGCGGTCGGCGGAACGGACGCAGGCCCCGGCGCCGGACGGCGCGTGACGGCGGCCAGGTTCCCGGTGACGGTGCCGGGGTAGGGGGCTCAGTCCAGGGCGAGGTCGAGCCAGGCGTCGAGGGTGGCGACGGCGTCGTCGGCGGCGAGCTGCCCGGTGAGGACCTGGAGGCCGAGACCGTCGACGAGGGCGAGCAGCCCGGTGGCGACCGCGTCGGCCTGCGCCGTGGACCCGAGGAGCCGGGCGCCGAGGTGCGCGCGCAGTGCGCGGGCGTTGGCCCGCAGCTCGTCGCCGGCCTCGGGGTGCACGGCGGCGTGGGCGAGGAAGGCGACGGCCACCCGGGCCTCCCGTGTCCGCTGCCGGTCGAGGGGCAGGAGCTGCAGGAACAGGGCGCGGACGAGGTCGCGCGGGGGTAGCTCGCCGGCTGCGCCGAGCCGCTCCTGCACCGCGGCGCCGACCCGCTCGAGCGCGGCCCGCATCATCTCGTCCTTGCTGCGGAAGTAGTGCTGCACCATTCCGGGTGAGACCCCGGCCGCGGTCGCGACGTGCCGCACGCTGACCTCTTCGAGGCCGCCCCGGGCGACGACGGCGAGCACGGCCTCCGCGATGTGTGCGCGGCGTTCGGCGTGATCGACCTGTTTCGGCACCCGCGTCACGATACAGTCGTATTGCCATCGGGCACCTTTCGCAATACGGTCGCATCGCGAAGGAGGTCGACATGGCTCTCGGTTCGACGACGGACCTGCTGCGGCGCGCCGTGCGCGCCGAGCTCGACGGCTGGGTGAGCCTGGCGCGGTGGACCGGGCGCCGGCCGGACGTCGAGGACGGTGGGCGAGCGTTCGCCTACCGCGGCCCGATGATGCCGCCGCTGATCGTCTTCACCGTGCTGTCGGCCCTCGAGGTCGTCGCCGTGGACGTGATCGTGCCGTGGAGCGAGGCCTTCACCTGGCTGCGGGTCCTGCTGCTGGTCACCGGCGTCTGGGGGCTGTTCTTCGCGGTCGGGATCCTGGCCGGGGTCACCGTGCACCCGCACGTCGTCGGCCCGGGCGGGCTGCGGGTCCGCGCCGGCCGTGCCGTCGACGTGCGAGTGCCCTGGCCGGCCGTGGCCCGGGTCCGGCAGGTCCGCCGGACCCGTGACGGCCGGTCGGTGCAGGTCGACGACGGCGTCCTCCACCTCCCGGTCGGCAACCAGACGACCGTCGAGATGCTCCTCGGCGAACCGGTCACCGTCCGCCTGCCGCGGCGCGGGGCCGTCACGCTGACCGCGGTCCACCTGCACGCCGACGACGCCGCCGGGCTGGTCGCCGCCGTCCGGACCTTCCGGACGAACCTGTTGTCGTGATCCGTTGCGACGGCGGATCCGGGACGGCCGACCGACGCGATCGGGCCTACCGGCCGGGCCCGTACCGGCCCACACTCGTGGGGCGACGAGCGGGAGGAGCACAGATGGCCGTGTGTGTGGCGGAGCCCGGGGTCCTGTCCCCGGTCCGGATCCCCGAGCGCGCTCCCCGGCCGACGGTCCTCGCGACCGCGCGGGCGATCGTGGAGCACGGCTGGTTGCAGCACGGCTGGTGCGTCGACAACCGCCCCTCCCGGCTGGCCTCGCTCCTCGCCGGGCCGCCCCGGCCGGACGAGGTGGAGCAGGCCTGTCTCGTCGCCGCGATCACCGTGGCGGCGCACCGCGGCGGGCGGCTGGTGAACGTCCAGCGCGACGCGATGCCCTGGATCGCGCTCGCCTGGCGGTGCCTGCCCGGCGCCGGTGAGCGCCCCGCGCCCGCGCTGCGGGGACCGCGGGGGACGGCGCTGATCCGTGAGCTCACCGTGTGGAACGACGCACCGCACCGCACGCGGGGCGAGGTCGTCGCCCTGCTCGAGCGGGCGGAGCGGCTCACGCCGGCGGGGTGATGCGGCGGGACACGGGTCGCGGTCAGGTCCCGAGCAGCCGCCCGAACGAGTCGAGGGCCCGGACCGTGGTCGCGTCGGCGGCGTCGACCACGCCGAGGAACGCCGCGAACCCGTGGACGAGGCCCGCCCCGGACAGGTGCTCGACCGGCACGCCCGCTGCCGCGAGACGCTCGGTGTAGGCGGCGCCCTCGTCGCGGAGCGGGTCGAACTCGGCCGTGGCGACGACGGCGGGCGCCACCCCGGCCACGTCCGCCGTCAGCAGGTCCACCTCGGGGATCCCGGCGCCACCGCCCGGCACGTACTGCTCGAGGAACCAGATCATGTCGGCGTGGGTGAGGAAGTAGCCCTCGCCGTTCTCCCGGACGGACGGGGAGGTCATCGACGGGTCGGTGGCCGGGTAGAACAGCAGCTGCGCGGCCAGCGGGAGCCCGGCGTCCCGGGCGCGCAGGGCGAGGCCGGCGGCGAGCGAGGCGCCGGCGCTGTCCCCGGCGACACCCACCGGTCGTTCCGGGTGGCGGGCGAGGGTCCAGCGCAACGCGGTGACGGCGTCGTCGAGCCCGGCGGGAAAGGGGTGCTCCGGCGCCAGCCGGTAGTCCACGGACACCACGACCGCGCCGAGTTCGTTGGCCACCCGGCGGCACAGGGGGTCGTGCGTGTCCAGGTCGCCGACCACCCAGCCGCCGCCGTGCAGGTAGACCACCGCACGCCCGCGGTCCTGCATGGGCGTGTAGAGCCGGACCGGCACGCCGTCCGCGGTGGTGTCCTCCACGCCGGCGACGGGCTCGGGCACGAACCCGGGCCCGCGCCGGGACAGGGCCAGCGTCCGGTACCGCTCCCGCGCGGTCGGGGCGTCGCCGCCGGTGAGTCCCGCGAAACCCGCGGCGGTGAGGGTGTCGAGGACGGTGCGGAACTGGGGGTCGAGCGGCACGGGCGGGCTCCGGGTGTGGTGGCGGTCGCAGGGACGCCGCCAGTGGATCACGGCGGGGGGCGGGCCCGCCAGGATGTGCCGTCCGGGCTAACGCCCGAGGCCGCCGGGGCGACGTGGAGATCAGCACAGACGACCCGGAGGTACGCGTGCCCGACGCCGAGCCGATCGCCGAGCCGAGCCCCCGGCCGGCCGCGGACCCGCCGCCCACGGCCGAGCTCCCGGTCGTGCCCACCGGGCGGTCCGGGCCGCCGCCGCTCGTCCTGCGGCTGCTCGGGATGACGACCTACCTCGGCCTCGCCGGGTTCGTCGTGTCCGAGATCGTGCAGGTGGCGACCTCGGGCTGGAGCGGGTTCGCCGCCGCGAGCCTGCTCAACGCCCTGGTCTGGCTCGCCGGCGTCAACTCGCTGGTCATCGGCTGCGGGCACCTGCTGTTCCCCGACCCGATCGCGGAGTCGATCGGCTGGCCGGCCGGCAACCCGTTCCAGTGGGAGGTCGGGCTGGCCGGGGTGCTGATCGGGGTGCTCGGGATCCTCGCGGGCAGCGGCTTCGACCGTCAGTTCCAGCTCGCCGCCGTGCTCGCCTTCGCGATCTTCTACCTCGGTGCCGCGCTCGGACACGTCGTGCAGATCGTCCGCCACGGCAACCGGGAGGCGGGCAACGCCGGGTTCATCCTCTGGTACGACGTCCTCGCCCCGCTGCTGGTGATCGCCCTCTACGTGGCCTCCTGACGCGGGGCGGGTCCTCCGGCTCTATGCGCGCCCGGGCCGGGCCCGCCACGGTCGCCCGGTCACATCGAGGCACCGGGAGGGGCCATGGGTCAGCTGTACCTCCAGAAGTTCGTCTACCGCGACGGCGCGGCCAAGAACGACATCGACGCGGCCTGGGCCGAGGCGTTCCGCGCGATGGCGAGGACCGGCAACTACGGCAACGTGGACAAGGGTGTCGCGCACCAGAAGAGCCTCGGCTCAGCGTGGGGCGGTTACGTCCTCATCGAGGTCGACGACCCGGACTCCTTCGCCGCGTACCAGGTCTTCCACATGCAGAACTACGGCCACGTCGTGCACATCACCTGGGAACCGGTCTACGACACGGACCGGGTGTTCGCCGGCGAGGTGGCCGCGGCACTTTGAGTGCGCCTGACAGAACCAGACAAACCCGGCGCTAGGATCTCGGTCGTGCGCGCACTTCCGAGGTCCCGCCGGCTGCTGACCGGCCTCGCCGCAGCCATCCTCACGCTCGGCCTGGCCGGGTGCGGGGGCGGGTCGTCGAGCACCCAGTGCGGGCTCGACGGCTGCACCGTCACCTTCCCGCGCAGCGGCGACGCGTCGGTCTCGGTGCTCGGGGTCGAGGCCCGCCTGGTCGGCGTCGAGAACGACGTCGCGGAGATCCAGGTCGCGGGCCAGCAGGTCCGGGTCCCGGTCGGCGGGCAGACCGAGGCGGGCGGGTTCACGGTCGGCGTCGAGCGCGTGACCGACTCCGAGGTCGTCGTGCGGGTGCGTCCCTAGGGCTCTTGACGCCCTGCCGATCCCCGCTCGACCTCCTCCTCTCGCTCCGGGCGTGCGCGTCCAGGTGTCCGCGCGTGGGAGGAGGAGGTCCACCTCCAGGACCTCGGTGAACCAGGTCCGGACGTCCTCCTGGCGCCGGCCGAGTTCCACCGTGCAGAGGTGACAGGTCTCCGGTGAGACCAGGGCGGCGTACCGAGCGCCGGCCTGCTGCACGGTCAGGCCGGGTCGCAACGCGCCGTCCAGGTACACGCCCGCCCGTTCGGTCACCCGGGCCAGGCGTCGCTCGAGCAGGCGCCGGCGTAGGTCGAGGACACCGGAGCGAGGTCCTGCTCCCGTCGCCGCCCTGATCCCCCCGGCCCCGCACCGATGACTCGGCACCGATGACTCGGCACCGATGACTCGGCACCCGGCGCGGGGTCGCCCCTGCAGAGGACGAGCCGGGGAGGACCCATGACGCGCAGGATCGTCGCGCACGTGAGTGTCACGATCGACGGCTACAGCAGCGGGCCGCAGGGACCGGCCCACGACACGTGGCTGCACCGGCACGCGCTGCGGGAGCAGTCCGCGGCCTGGTTCGAGGGGCCACCTGGCGCGCACCGAGATGGTCATGCTCGTCCTGCTGACCTACCGCTGCATGTTCTACGAGTTCACGAGCAGGCCCTTCCCCGACCATCTCGACCTGCAGATCCAGGCGATGACCGATCTCGTGTGGCGGGTCGCGCCGGCCCGCGCGTCCACCGTCGCCCGCTGAGTCGCTCCTGACGCATCCGTCGAGCCGCCCGCCGGGTCGAACGGTCGGAAGGCCCATGGCCGCGGGTCGCCGGGTCTGGGACCGTACGGCGGGGCGGTCTTCCGAACGGACGGTGGACGATGGGCTACGACTCTCTGCGCCACACTCGGCGCCACGGACGCGCGCACCTGCGGACCGGCCTCGCCGCGCTGGCCGCACTGGCCCTGGTCACGCTCGTGGCGGCGTGCGGGGGGAGCACGGTCACGGCCGGGTCCGGGAACGTCCGGACCGAGAACCGGCCGGTGCCGGGCTTCGACTCGGTGGAGTTCGCCAGCGCGGGGACGCTCACGATCGAGCAGACCGGGACGGGGTCGCTCGAGATCCGGGCGGACGACGACCTGCTGCCGCTGCTCACCAGCGAGGTGCAGGGCACGACACTGAAGCTGGGTATCCGGGAGGGCTCGATCCCCGCGGACGCGACCATCAGCTACCGCGTCACCGTCGGGCAGCTGACGGGCCTGACCGTGTCGGGCGCCGGGGCGGTCACGGTGACCGGGATCGACGGCCCGGAGGTCGCGGTCACGCACGGCGGGGCGGCCCGGGTCGTCATGTCGGGCTGGGTGACCCGGCAGGTCGTCGACCTGACCGGCGTCGGCGAGTACGCCGCCGCGGACCTGACCTCAGAGGAGGCGGACGTGACGGTCAGCGGGGCGGGCTCGGCCGTGGTCGACGTGAGCCGCACCCTGCAGGCCAGGGTGACCGGCGTCGGCAGCATCGAGTACGAGGGCAACCCGCAGGTGACCCAGGAGGTCACCGGGCTCGGCCAGGTCGGCAGGCGGTAGCGCGACCGTTCGCGGACGGACCACTGGCCCTTCCGGTGTGTGCTGCGTCACACTCGTCCGATCCGCACCGAGGGAGGGGGAACGACGATGACGGTCACCGACAGCGAGACCGGCACCTACGAGATCGAGGGGCGCCTCCTCGAGGTCTGCACCTGCAAGGCGGTCTGCCCCTGCTGGGTGGGCCTCGATCCGGACGGCGGGATGTGCGACGGCTCCGTCGTCTGGTACGTGGACAGCGGCACCGTGCAGGGGGTCGACGTGTCCGACCGGGGGCTCGCCCTGCTCGCGTACATCCCCGGCAACGTGCTGGCCGGGAACTGGACCGCGATGGTCTACGTCGACGACCGCTGCTCGGAGGAGCAGGAGAAGGCGCTGCTGAACGTCTTCACCGGTGCCCTCGGTGGCCCGATCGCGGATCTCGCCGCGCTGATCGGGGAGGTCGTGGGCGTGGAGCGGGCGCCGTTCTCCGCCGCCGTGCACGAGGGCAAGGGCACGCTCAAGATCGGCGACGTGGTGGAGGCGGAGTTCCAGCAGCTCGTGGGGGCGACCGGGAAGCCGACGACCCTGTCCGACTCCGTGTTCTCCACCATCCCGGGCTCGCCGGCCTACCCCGGCACGGCGTCGGTGTACCGGCGCAGCGGCAGGAAGCTCGGCCGCCCGGACATCGACATCTCCGGTTACAACTCGGTGCAGGGCCACTTCCGGTTCACCGGCTGATGGCGCCGGTCGCGGTCCGGGCCCGGCTCCGCGACCCGGCGATCGGGCTGTGGGCGGCCGCGGGCGCGTGCTGGCTGCTCAGCGGCTGGCTCGTGCTCGCGGGCGGCCACCAGCACGGTCCCGCGGTGCCCCGGCCGGGCGCGTTCCTGCTGGCCTGGCTGGTGATGGTCGGGGCGATGATGCTGCCGACCGTCGTGCCGCTGGTCCGGCTGTTCGCCCACGTCCGGGCCCGGGCGCCCCGCCCGGGCGGGGCCCTGCCGGCCCTGCTGGCGGGCTACCTCGGGGTGTGGACGGCCGTCGCGGCCGTGGCCTTCCTGCTCGCACTCGGGATCGCCGCGGCCGCCGGCGCGGTGCCGTGGCTCGCCGTCCGGCCCGAGGTCCCGCTCGGGCTGGCGATGATCCTCGCGGGAGGCTTCCAGTTCAGCCGGCTCAAGGAGGCGTGCCTGCGGGCCTGCCGGAGCCCGGCCACCGTGCTGCGCCGCGAGTACCGGCGTGGTCCGGCGGGGGCCGCCCGGCTCGGTGTGCGGCACGGCGTGTCCTGCGTGGGCTGCTGCTGGGCGTTGATGCTGGTCATGGTGGTGACCGGGGCCGCGGGGCTGCTGTGGATGCTCGGCCTCACCGCGGTGATGGTGCTGGAGAAGACGAGCCGGCACGGCCCGCGGCTGGTGCCGGTGATCGGCACCGGCCTGCTCGTCCTCGGCGGGGCGCTGCTGATCGCCGGGGTGGCGCGGACGTGAGGGCGGGCCGGCTCAGACGAGGTCGCTGCGGCTGAGCACCCCGACGAGCCGGCGGCCCTCGGTCACCGGCAGGACCCGGAAGCCCCGGTCGACGACCAGCTGCCGGGCCTCGGCGAGCGGCGTGTCCGGCCGGACCACGGTGGGGGAGCGGGTCATCGCGGCGCCGACGGTCCGCGGCGGCCCGCCGCGGCTGCCGTCGAGCGGATCGCGCAGCAGGTCGGCCTCGCTCACCACGCCGACCAGCGAGCCGTCCTTCTCGACCACGGGCAGCAGGCTGAACCGCCGGGTCAGGAGCAGCTCGACGGCCCGCGAACACGGCGTGGTGGGTGCGACGACGACGAGGTCGGTGTCGGTCATCGCCTCCCCGACCCTGCGGGCGCCCGGCCGTCGTGGCCGCGGCGGGCGCGGCGGGACGGGATCGGGCAGCACGGTCCGGCCGAACAGCCGGGTCAGCACGCCCGGCTTCGCCCGCGGCCCGCGGAGCAGGTCGCTGCGGGTGACCACCCCGACCAGCAGCCCGCGCTCCACGATCGGCATCACCCGCAGCTCGCCGTAGGTCCGCAACCGGTGGGCGACGACGGCCACGCTGGTCACGGGCGACATCGTCAGCACGTCCGTGGTCATGATCGAGCCCACCGTGGCGCCCGGGTCCGTGCCCTCCTCCCGGTGCCGCAGCACGTCGACCAGGCTGACGATCCCGACCAGCCGGTCGACGCCGCGGACCACCGGGAGCGCACTGAACCCGGCCCGGAGCATCCGTTGCGCCGCCACGTCCACCGGGTCCTCGGCCTGCACGGTGACGAGCCGCCGGGTCATGACGTCGCGTGCGCGGACGGGCATTCGCCCGACACTAGTGGCGCGGCGGCCCCGGGGCCCCGGGGTTCACGGCGTGGGAAGGCCGACGAGCTCGCTCTGGTGGGCCGCGTACAGCGCCAGCATCGCCTCGCGGTCGGGCGGCTCGTGGGCCATGAGCTCGTTGGCCTGCTCGACGAGCCGGATCGCCTCCGCCGTGGTGATCACCAGCAGCCGGGCCGGCTCGGGTGCGGGGTTGCCGAAGCCGTGCACCGCCCCGCGGCCGACGAAGGCGCACGACCCGGCCGGGCACTCCGTCGTGGTGCCGTCGACGGTGATGGCGATCGTCCCCTCGAGGACGTAGAAGGCCTCGTCGTAGACGCGGTGGATGTGCGGCGGCGGGCCGTCGGCGTGCGGCGGCAGCGCGGACTCGAACACGGCGAAGTCCTCGCTCTGGCCGAACTCGACCTTGGCCGTCATGACGGGGCCGAAACGGCGGCCCGCGCCGGGGGGAAGCAGGGTGCTCGACATGTCCTCCACCTGCCCGGAGTAGCTGGTGACCGTCCCGGAGACGGTACCGGCGAAAGGCCCGTTCCCGGCTACGCAGGTCTGCGTACCGGCGGACCGTTGACGCCGGGCGTGGCCCGCAGGACCCTGGCCCTCCCGCTCGGCGGGTCGGCGGGTCCTGTCGCGGCCCGCCCGCAGACCCCGGTGAGCGGGGGCGTCCGCGGGCCGCGCCGATCCGGGAGTTCCGCCATGACCGTCACCGACGTCGAGGCCCTGCGCCAGGGCGTGGAGAAGATCGCCCCCGTGCTGCGGGAGAACGCGCCGCTCGGTGACCGGGAGTGCCGGCTGCCGGACGCGTCGGTGAACGCCATGCGGGAGGTCGGGCTCCACCGCATGTGGATCCCGCGGTCGCTGGGCGGGCTGGAGATCGACCCGGTGAGCGCCTTCGACCTGATCGAGGAGATCGCCACGATCGACGCGGCCGCCGCGTGGAACCTGTACATGTCCGTGACCCCGAGCCTCTTCGCCATGTGGCTGCCCGAGGAGGGCGCCCGCGAGATGCTCGTCGACGCCGACGTCCGCCTGGCCGGGTCGCTGTTCCCTCCGCTCACGGCCGTACCCGTCGACGGCGGCTACCGCGTGACCGGACGGGCCCCGTTCGTCAGCGGGTGCCACGCCGCCACCTGGCTCGGCTTCGCCGCGACGATCACGGACGACGGCGTGCCCCGCACGACGGACGAGGGCGAACCGGTCGAGGTGCTCGTGTTCCTCCCGCGGGCCGACGGGCGGATCGTCGACAACTGGGACGTCCTGGGCATGCGCGGGACCGGGAGCCACGACGTCGCGCTCGACGACGTCCTCGTGCCGGAGCGGCGCGCGGCGCTGCTCGCCCCCTTCGGCGAGGCCCCACCCGGCCCGGCGTTCCAGGGACCGCTGTACCGAATGGTGTTCTGGCAGTCCACCGGCGTCCAGGCGGCCGTCGCGCTGGGTATCGCCCGCGCCGCCGTCGCGGAGCTGGTGGAGCTGGCCGCGGTGAAGACCCCGGCCTTCACCGGGACCTCTCTACGGGAGCACCCCCAGACACAGATCGCGATCGGCCGGGCGGAGGCAGCCCGGTGCGCGGCGCGCGCCTTCCTGCGCGAGGTGCTCGCCGAGGGCTACGCGGACTGCGAGGCGGGTCGCCCCTTCGCCCTCGAGCACCGCCGGGCCGTCCAGGCGGCGTCCACCCACGGCGTCGAGGCCGCCGCGACCGCCGTGCGGCTGGTACACGAGGTCGCGGGCACCTCCGCCATCCGCAACTCCCGCCCCTTCGCGGCTCACTTCCGGGACGTCCACACCATCACGCAGCACGCCTTCGTCTCCGCGAACCGCCATCGGTCCGTCGGCCAGCTGATGCTGGGGCTCCCGCCGGAGTGGCCCCTGTTCGCCTTCTGACGCCTGCCCGCGCCTCACGGGTCCACGAGCAGACCCCACTGCGAGGCCAGCCGCGCGGCCTCGACCCGGTTGCGGCAGCCGGTCTTGGCGAGGATGTGCTCGACGTGGGTGGCGACGGTGCGGCTGCCGATGCCGTGGGCGGCGGCGATCTCCGTGTTGCTCAGGCCCCGGGCGATCCCGTCGAGGACGTGCAGTTCGCGCGCGGTGAGCCCGCCCGGCGGAGGCACCTCGCGGTGGAGGAGGACCACCCCGGACGGGGTGGCGGACAGCTCGACGGCGACCACGGCGTCCTGCCGGACGAGGTGCAGGACGGCGACCGGGGGCGGGCTCCCCGCGCGCACCCGCTCCACCACCTCGGCCAACGGCGACGGCGGGGTGACGAGGTCCGGGCGCGGGGCCGGCGAGAGCGGGGTGATCCCACCGTGCACATCGACGACGAAGCCGTCGACCTCCCCGGCGACGAGCTGCCCGGTGGGGTACCGGGGCGCGGGGACCGGGTCCAGCGCGGCGGCGAACTCGGGCCCGAGCAGGTCCAGCAGGGCGACGGTGTCGTCGTCGGGCTGCCGGCCGTCGAGCGTGCTCGCGTTGAGCATGCCGACGTAACGGCCGTCGGCGGCGAACAGGCACTGCGTGACGCCGTCCCGGAAACCCAGCGGCGTGATGATCCGGTCGAAGATCTCGCCCCGGCGGCGACGCGGGGCGAGGTCCCGGACCCGGACCGGTACCCGCGCGGACCGGACGGAGACGAACAGCGGATCGGCGTGCATGCGCCCGTCCAGCATGTCGGTCACCGCGGCCGGGTACGACGAGGCCAGGGTGCGGTGCCGGCGTGCCGCCGGGTCCCACGAGGACAGCGCCACGCAGTCCGCGGGCAGGACGGGCCGCAACCCCTCGAGGGCGGCGGCCGCGGCGCCCGGTGTGCGGCTGCCGTGCCGGCGGAGGAAGGACCGCAGCTCACGGGCAGCGGTGAGGGCGGTCACACGGCGCACGCTACCGCCGCGGGGCGGCCGGGGACCAGCGACGACGCAGGGGCGGATCCGTCAACCGACCGATGTGCGCCGCCGGGGCGGCCCCTACCGTCCGGCCTCCCGACCCACGGAGGACGCCATGAAGCCCGACGAGTACGCCGATCTCGACGCGACCGCGCTCGCCGCCCTGATCCGCGCCGGGGAGGTCACCGCCGAGGAGGTGCACGCCGCCGCCGCGGACGCCCTCGACGCCGTGCAGCCCGCGCTGAACGGGCTGGTCGGCGAGCGTTTCGCGACGCCGCTCGACCACGACGCGACCGGGCCGTTCGCGGGCGTCCCGTTCGCGATCAAGGACCTCATCGTGCACGCCGCGGGCGTGCCGCAGCGGGCCGGGACCCGGCTCCTCGGCGAGGGCGTCCCGATGCCCGCCGACACGTACCTCATGGCGCGCTTCCGGCGGGCCGGTCTCGCCACGCTCGGTCTCACCGCCACACCCGAGCTGGGCTTCAACGCCAGCACCGAGCCCGTGGCGACAGGTCCGGTGCGCAACCCGTGGGACCTCGGCCGCAGTCCCGGCGGGTCCAGCGGCGGCTCGGCGGCCCTGGTCGCCGCCCGGGCCCTCCCGATGGCCCACGCGAACGACGGCGGCGGGTCCATCCGCATCCCGGCGGCGGCGTGCGGGCTGGTGGGGCTGAAGCCGAGCCGCGGGCGGACCTCGCCGGGCCCGGACTACGCCGACCCGCTGCTCGGGCTGGGCATCGAGTTCGCGGTGACCCGGACGGTGCGGGACTGCGCCGGCCTGCTCGACGCGGTGCACGGGCACGAGCCGGGCGACCGCTACCTGCTGCCGGACCCGGTCCGGCCCTACGCCGAGGAGGTCCGCGACGGCAGCCGGCCGCTGCGGATCGCCCTGCACACCACACCGTTCTCCGGCGGCGGCGCCGTCGACCCGCGGTGCGTGGCGGCGACGGAGGCCGTCGGCCGCACGCTCGAGGGGCTGGGCCACACCGTCGAGCCCGCCGCACCCGAGCTCGACGCGGCGGCGTTCGACGACGCCAACCTGGTCGCCTGGACGAGCTTCCTGGCGGACGGGGTGGACTCCCTGGCCGCGGCGCTCGGGGTCGAGCCAGGACCGGGGTACCTCGAGGCCACCACCCTCGCCTGCGTCGAGTACGGACGGACCCTGCGGGCGTCGGACCTCTACGCCGCGGACCGGGTGTTCAACGCGACCACGCGGGCGGTCGCGCGCTTCCACCAGCAGTACGACCTGGTCCTCACGCCGACCATGAACGTGCCCAGCACGCCCCTCGGCCACCTCGACGCCGACGACGGCTCGCTCGACGCCCGGGGCTGGTACGACCGCATCTTCGCGACGGCCGGTTTCACCGCCCTGTCCAACGTCACCGGGAACCCGGCGATCTCCCTCCCGCTCGGCCGCACGGAGGAGGAATGGCCGATCGGGGTGCAGCTCACCGGCCCCTACGCCGGCGAGGGAACGCTCCTCGCCGTCGCCGGCGACCTGGAGCGGGCCCTGCCGTGGGCCGGGCACCGTCCCGCGACCGTGGTCGGCTGACGGGGCCCTCCGCTGTCGGCGGGTGGGACGTCAGGGCTGTTCTCCGGACCTCCGACAGCCCTCACGTCCCACCCGCCGGTCGCGCCGGATCGCCGCTCCCGGGAGGTCCCCTAGCCTGGACGGTGTGGTGAGCGGCGGGGCGGGATGAGGGGCGCGTGGAGCGGTGACCGTCCGTTCATAGCGGTGGTCACCGGCGCGGCGAGCGGGATCGGCCGGGCGCTCGCCGAGCAGCTGCACGGACGCGGCGCCGAGCTGGTCCTCGCGGACCTCGACCCGGCGGTGGAAGGGGTGGCGGCCCGGCTCGGCGGCACCGCGGTGAGCGCGGACGTGTCCGATCCGGAGGCGATGGAGCAGCTCGCCGAGCGCTCGCCCCGGGCCCGGTTCGTCTGCCTCAACGCCGGGATCGTCGGGCCGTCCGTCGGCGCGCCCTGGGAGGTGCCGGCCGCCGAGTGGGACCGCGTCTTCGCGGTGAACGTGGCGGGCGTGGCCAACGGCCTGCGGGCCTTCGTCCCGCGACTGCTGGCCGCGGGCGAGCCGGCGCACGTGCTCGTCACCGCGTCCCTCGCCGGGATGGCGGTGTTCCCCGGCGGCGGGGCGTACGGCCCGTCGAAGCACGCGGTCACGGCGCTGGTCACGCACGCGGCGATGGCGCTCGAGGGCACGCCCGCAAGGATCGGCATGATCTGCCCGGCGCTGGTCGCGACCGGGATGTCGCCGCTCGGTGCCGACCCCGCGGACGTCGCCCGAGAGGCCCTCCGCGCGGTCGACGACGGCGTGTTCGCCGTGGTCCCACCGGAGTGGCGGGCCGCCGTGGTGGACCAGGTCGCGGGCGTGGCCCGCGGCGCGCCCCCGGCCCCTCCTGCACCGGCCGGCTGACGCCGTCCCGCGAAGGCGGGCGCGGCGGTCAGCCGGGATCGTGCTCCTCGCCGACCCGGATCTCGTCGCCGGCGACCGCGACCGGGAGCCGCCGGAGCGGCTCCTCGGCCGGCCCGCCGACGACCGCGCCGTCCGCGATGCGGAAACGGCTCCCGTGGCAGAAGCAGTTGATCGTCCCGGCCGCGACGGCCCGCACCGTGCAGCCGCGGTGCGGGCAGATCGCCGAGAACGCGACGAAGGTGCCCTCGACCGGCTGGGTCACGACCACACCGCGCTCCACCAGGACGGTCCCGCCGCCGACGGGAACCCGGTCCGTGGTCGTGACCAGCTCGGACATGGCGGGGCTCAGCGGTAGACGAGGCTGCCGTCGTCGAGGTCGGCCTTCGGCAGGACCTCCTGTTCCTCCTCGTGCTCCAGCATGTGCGTCCACGGCTCGCGGTCGCCCTGCTTGAACAGGACGTGCTGGGAGCGCATGACGTAGCCGCTGTTGAAGTTCTCCGGGTCCGACCACGGCCTGATCGCCATGTCCGCGTCCTCGGGCCGCAGGGTCGGGACGACCACGGTGGCGCCCCGGTCCTGCATGCGCTCGAGGAGCCTGCAGACGAGGTCGGCGACCAGGTCCACGCGCAGCGTCCAGCTGTGCCGGAAGTAGCCGAACATGTACGCCATGTTCGGCACGCCGCTGATCATCACGCCGCGCCAGGTCAGCCGCTCCGGGAAGTCGACCTGCTCGCCGTCGACGGTGAAGGCGACGTCGCCGAAGGCCGACAGGTTGAAGCCGGTGGCCGTGACCACGATGTCGGCCTCGATCTCCTCGCCCGAGCTCACCCGGATGCCGGTCTCGGTGAACTCCTCGATCGTGTCGGTGACGATCGAGGCCTTCCCCTCGCGCAGGGCCGCGAAGAAGTCGCCGTCCGGCACGATCGCGATGCGCTGCTGCCAGGGGCGGTACCGCGGGGTGAAGTGCTTCTCGACGTCGAAGCCCTCCGGCAGCAGCGGGCGGATGGACTCCATCAGGAAGGCGTGCACCTCGTCGGGTGCCTCGAGCGAGGTCCGGGCCAGCCAGTGGTACTGCTGCATGTACTGGCGGCGGAGGATCTCGTGCGTCCACTCCTCCGGGATGTCCAGCTCGCGCAGCTGCACGGCGAGCTCGTGGACCACCGGCGGCGCGAAGTAGTAGGACGGCGAGCGCTGCAGCATCGTCACGTGCGCCGCCTTCTGCGCGATCGCGGGGATCAGCGTCGAGGCGGTGGAGCCCGACCCGATGACGACGACGCGCTTGCCCTCGTAGTCGAGGTCCTCGGGCCAGTCCTGCGGGTGGATGACCGGGCCGCGGAAGCGCTCCATGCCCTCCCACCGCGGCCGGTAGGGCTCGGCGTGGTTGTAGTACCCCTGGCACATCCACAGGAAGCCCGTGGTGAAGCGCAGCCGCTCGCCGGTGTCGCCGCGGTCGACCTCGACGGTCCACCGGCCCTCGTCCGAGGACCAGCTCGCCGCGGTCACCCGGTGCCGGTAGCGGATGTGCGGCTCCAGCCCGTCCTCCTCGATCACCTCGTCGAGGTAGGCGAGGATCTCCTTGCCCTCGGCGATCGACGGGCCGCGCCACGGCTTGAACCGGTAGCCGTAGGTGAACAGGTCGCTGTCCGAGCGCACGCCGGGATACCGGTGGGTCCACCACGTCCCGCCGCGGGTCTCCTGCCCGTCGAGGAGGACGAAGGTCCGGTCGGGGAACTGCTCCCGGAGGTGGTGGGCGGCCCCGATGCCGGAGACGCCGGCGCCGACGATCAGGACGTCGACGTGGCCGGCGTCCCGGACCTCCTGGGTGGTGGACTCGGTAGCGGGGGCAGTCGTCATGGGTCGCCCTTCGGAGCCGGGGTATGTGATCCACCTCATACTAGTCCGGTTCCCGGCCGAAATCGGCCCGGCGCACGGCGGCCGGAACGGCGGCCGGACGGCTGTTGTCACCGGCCGCGCGGGGGTGCACCCTCCCTGGACCACACCGACGGGAGGCCCGCCGTGGGTGACCCCTGGGGATTCGTCAAGACCGCACGCCGGCCGACCCCGCGACGGCCGGTGGAGCTGCGGCTGCGCGACTGGCGCGAGGTGTACGAGCCGCTGCCGGAGCCCGCGCTGCAGGACCAGGCCGGCCGATGCATGGACTGCGGGGTCCCCTTCTGCCACGCGGGCTGCCCGCTGGGCAACCTCATCCCGGAGTGGAACGACCTGGTCCGCCGGGGCCGCTGGCGCGAGGCGAGCGAGCGGCTGCACGCCACGAACAACTTCCCCGAGTTCACCGGCGTGCTCTGCCCCGCCCCGTGCGAGGCGTCGTGCGTGCTGACGATCAACGCCGATCCGGTGGCGATCAAGCAGGTGGAGCTGCAGATCGTCGACCACGCCTGGGAGCAGGGGTGGGTGCGGCCGCTCCCGCCGGCGCGCCGGACCGGGCGGACCGTCGTCGTCGTCGGATCGGGGCCGGCCGGGCTGTCCGCCGCCCAGCAGCTCACCCGCGCGGGGCACGACGTCGTGGTGTGCGAGCGCGCCGACCGGATCGGCGGCCTGCTCCGCTACGGCATCCCCGCGTTCAAGATGGAGAAGCGCCGGCTCGACCGGCGGCTGGCGCAGATGCTCGCCGAGGGCACCGCCTTCCGGGCCGGGGTGGAGGTGGGCGTCGACGTCAGCGTCGAGCAGCTGCGGGCGGAGTCCGACGCCGTCGTGCTGGCCTGCGGCGCCACCGCCGCGCGCGAGCTGCCCGTCCCCGGCCGCGACCTGGCCGGGGTGCACCTCGCGATGGACTACCTGACCTGGGCGGACCGGGTACAGGAGGGCGACCTCGCCGAGTCGCCGATCACTGCCGAGGGCAAGGACGTCGTCATCATCGGCGGGGGCGACACCGGCACGGACTGCCTGGGCACCGTGCACCGCCAGGCCGCCCGGTCGGTGGCGCACGTCGACATCCGGCCCCGCCCACCGCTGCGGCGCACCGCCGCCATGCCGTGGCCGACCTACCCGGCGGTGCTGCGCACCTCGCCCGCGCACGAGGAGGGCGGGGTGCGGCTGTTCTCCGTGGACACCGTCGAGTTCCACGGGGACGCCGACGGCGGGCTGCGGGCGGTCACGCTCGTGGAGGGCTTCCGGGACGAGACCAAGCGTTTCCACCCCGCCGGGGAGACGACACAGGTCCCCGCCCAGCTCGCGCTGATCGCCCTCGGCTTCACCGGTGCCGAGCGGGGCGCGCTCCTCGCGCAACTCGACGTCGGGCTCGACCCGTGCGGCACCGTCGCCCGGGACGAGGACTTCATGTCCTCCGAGGACGGCGTGTTCGTGGCAGGGGACATGGGCCGCGGCCAGTCGCTGATCGTGTGGGCCATCGCCGAGGGCCGGGCCGCGGCCGCCGCGGTCGACGCCTACCTGACCGGACGGGACGTGCTGCCGCGGCCGATCCGGCCCCTCGACCGGCCTATCGCCTGACCGGGCGCCGGCGGGACCACAGGAACGCCCCGATCGCGACGACGGCGAGCCCGGCGCCGACGGCGACGGCCGCGGCCAGGTTCCGGCCGGCGCAGTCGTTCACCGGGTCGTCGCGGGTGAGCGCGCAGATCATGCGCTCGCCGCGGTCCGTCCCGTAGCGGACGACCAGCTCCGAGCGGAGGTCCTGCCACTGCCGGCGGGTCTCGGTGACGGCGCCGGACACCGCCCTGGCGAAGTTGTCCCCGACCATCCCGCGCGCGGTCGTCGGTGCGGTCGCCGCGCCCGTCGTGGGGTCGATCTGCCCGCGGTCCTTGTTGAGCCCGGCGTGGGTGACGCGGAGCTCGCAGGGCCCGACCCCGGGGACCTCGTCCCGCGGCGCCCAGCACCCGGTGCTGAGCGCCGCCGGCGGATCGGGCGCCGCACTCCCGCGCAGGTCGAGCAGGGGGCTTGGCGCAGGAAGGCCGAGCCCGGGCGGGTTCTCGTCCCCGACGGGCCGGGCCGGGTCGGCCTCGTCGGCCCAGTTGCTGTGCGCGTAGAAGTCCTGCACGCCGTGCAGGGCCCGCCCGAAGGCCTCGAGGGTGGCGCACTTGGCGCGGTCCTCGCGCTGCTCCCGGGACCGGCACTCCGGGTGCAGGCCGACCTCCGTGGGGAGCACCTCGCCGTCCGGCCCGAGCAGGCCCCGCGCCCTGTCCACGGCCTCGCCGAACCGCATCCGCAGGTGGTTGAGACAGTCGACGAGCGCGGCGGTGGCCTGGTCGCGGGTGCGCGGGTAGGCGCCGGCGACGTAGTCCGCGTCGTCGCAGTGCGCGGCCGGGTCGGACAGCTCGTCGCTGTCCGGCGCCCCGACGGCCCCGAACTCGTGACCGTGCCCGGCCAGGTAGTCGACGGTTCCCGGCTGGAAGCAGTCCGGCCCGGAGGCGCCGGAGCCGGCGGCGCAGCTCAGGGCGGCACGGGTCAGGCGCTCGTGCTCGCGGCTCTGGCCCCCGGCGTCGATCGTCCCGAACGCGGCGGCGGGGCCGGGCGCAGCGACGAGGCCCACCAGGACGAGCAGGCCGAGCAGCACCCCGACGCGTCGCACCACCCAGCCTCCCCCGGGACCGGCCGCCGATCGGATCGTGTCGGGTCGCCGGCTGCCCCGGCCTCATCCCGGCGGGGTGACCGCGCTGCCCGGCCCGTCGTTCGTCGTGCGCCGGCGCCCGGCCACCCGGGCGAGCACCCCCGGCACACCCCGCTGGATCCGGCCGGGGCGCACGCGACCGGTGCCCGGGCGCAGACTGTCGCCCATGCCCGACAGCCCGACGGCGAGCGGTCCCTCCGCGCAGCCCTCCCGCGCGAACCGGCGCCGGTGGCGCCGGATGCTCGCCGACGAGCGCGAGGAGGCCAAGGTCTACCGCGACCTGGCCAGCCGGCGCAGCGGCGACGAGCGGGAGATCCTCCTCGGCCTGGCGGACGCGGAGGAGCGGCACGTCGCGCACTGGGCACGCCTGCTGGGCGACGACGCCGCCGCGGCCGGACGGGGCTCCCTGCGGATGCGGGTGCTCGCGTGGCTCGGGCGACGGTTCGGCTCGGTGTTCGTGCTGGCGCTCGCGCAGCGGGCAGAGACCCGCTCGACCTACCGGTGGGACGCCGACGCCACCCCGGCGATGGCGGCCGACGAGCGAATCCACGAGGAGGTCGTCCGCGGCCTGGCGGTGCGCGGCCGGGCCCGCGTCTCGGGCACCTTCCGCGCCGCGGTCTTCGGCGCCAACGACGGCCTGGTCAGCAACCTCTCGCTCGTGCTCGGCGTGATCGGCGGCGGGGCGAGCCGGGTGACCGTCCTGCTGACCGGCCTCGCGGGGCTGCTCGCGGGGGCGTTGTCGATGGGGGCGGGGGAGTTCGTGTCGGTGCGGTCGCAGCGCGAGCTGCTGGCGGCGTCGGCCCCGGACGTCAGCGACGCCTCGCGGGTCCTGCCGCAGCTCGACGTCGACGCCAACGAGCTCGCCCTCGTCTACCGGGCCCGCGGCCTGGGCGCCGAGGAGGCCCGCACCCGGGCCGAGGAGGTGCTGCGCAGCAGCGACCCCGCCCTGGCCGTGGCCGCGACGAACCCGGCTCCGGAGGGGCACGACGTGGTCGGCAGCAGCCTCGGCGCCGCCACGTCGAGCTTCCTGTTCTTCGCCTCCGGCGCCCTGATCCCGATCCTCCCGTTCCTCGCGGGTCTGTCGGGGGGCCTCGCCGTGGCGGTGTCGGGGGTGCTCGTCGGGATCGCACTGATGCTCACCGGGGCCGTCGTGGGGGTGCTCTCGGGCGGCCCGCCGCTGCGGCGCGCCCTGCGGCAGCTCGCGATCGGCGGCGGCGCGGCCCTGGTCACCTACGGTCTCGGCGTGCTTTTCGGCGCCACCCTCGGCTGATCCCGCCGGCAGTTTCGAGAAAGCTCGAAAGCTCGAGGCGGGCCCTTTCCCGAGGTTCTGTCGGAATGTCTGGTTCATCACGAAAGCCCCAGCTCAGACGTCGGCAAAAATTCGCGGTGGGCCGCGATGTCGGGTATTTGGTCCCAAGCCGGAAGGCTCTCCACGGGACACCCTCGGGCGGCCGAGACGAGTCGTCGGACGTGTGCGTACGGCGCAGCGGCGTCGGTGCTGGGTGGGGGGCTCATGTCGATCGTCAGGCCGCGGGACGGCGGTCCCGAGGTGTCACGTGCCACCGTCGGCCGGCGGCCGGACGTCCCGTTGTCGGAGCTCGTGGTCGTCGACCGGCACGAGGCGCAGGGCTGGCGGGTCCGCCGCCACGAGCGGCTCGACGCCGTCGTCGAGGAGCGGTGCGACTGGCTGCAGGAGTACGGCCGGGCGAGCCAGCTCGCCGTCGACGGCGGGCGGGTCTCGCTGACCTACGACCAGCTGGACGCGCGGGCCAACCGGCTCGCCCGCTACCTGCGCCTGCGCGGATTAGGGGCCGGGGACCGGGTCGCACTGCTCCTCGACGACCGGGTCGACGCCTACGTCGGGATGCTCGCCGTGGTCAAGATCGGCGCGACGGGCGTGCCGCTCGACGCCGACGCCCCGGGGGACCGACTCGCCCCCGTCGTCGCCGACTCCTCGGCGCGGGTCGTTCTCACCCGGTCCCACCTGCGGGTCCGGGTGCTCGCCGGCCCGGCCGAGGTGGTGTCGCTCGACGACGTCGCGGCCCTGGTGGCGGAGATGAGCACGGCGCGGCTGCAGCCGGCCGAGCGCGGTGCGCCCGCCGACCGTCCCGCGTACCTCGTGTACGCCCCCGGCGCCTCCGGGAGCCCGGAGGCGGTGGCGATCGACCACCGCGCGCTGTGCAACGCCGTGCGGATCGCCTCGGAGACGTTCGGCGTCCGCGGGCACCGGCTCCACCAGGGCCGGCCCCTCTGGACCGGCGCCGGGATCGAGGAGACGTGGATGGCCTGGGCCGCGGGCGCGACCCTGGTGCCCGCTCCCGGCGGGCCGCCGCTGCAGGGCCGGGCCCTGCACGCCGAGCTCACCGAACGCCGCGTCACGGCGTGGTGCACCACCCCCGCGGTGCTCTCGACGGTCGACCCGGACCTCCCGGCGCTGCGGCTCCTGCTGGTCTCGGGCGAGCCCTGTCCGCAGAGCCTGGTCGCGAGATGGCACCGTCCCGGCCGGCGGCTGCTCACCGCCTACGTTCCGGCCGGGGCGACGGTTCCGGCCGCCTGGGCCGAGCCGGACCCGGACCGGCCGACGATGATCGGCGTGCCGCTGCCCACCTACGCCACGGTCGTGCTGGACCCGGACCGGCCCGTGGCCCTGCCGCGGGGCGAGACCGGCGAGGTGGGCCTCGCCGGTCTCGGCCTGGCCTGCGGCTACCGCGACCCGGACGGCCACGCGTTCGTCGAGGACTTCCTCGGCATCCCCGGCAACCCGTCCGGGCGGCTCTACCGGACCGGTGACCTGGGACGGGTCGACGACGCCGGCGAGATCGAGTACCGCGGCCGGCTCGCGCTGCAGGTGGAGGTGGACGGGGAGCCCGTCGACCTCACCGCGGTCGAGGCGGAGATGCTGGCCGTTCCCGGCGTGGCCGCCGCGGTCTCCGCGGTGCGTCCGGTTCCGCCCGGCCCCACCCGGCTGATCGGCTACTACACGTGCCGCGAGGACGCACCCGCGGTCGACGAGCACGTGATCCGGTCCCGGCTGCGCGAGCGGGTGGTGGCCGGCCACGTGCCGTCGGTCCTCGTGCGTCTCGGATCCGTGCCGCTGACCCGCGAGGGCCACGTCGACCGGGACCAGCTGCCGCTGCCCGAGTCCGCGGCGACCCAGGCGGCGACCCGGGCGGCGACCCGGGCGGCGACCCGGGCGGCGCCCGCGGAGGCCGGACCGGAGCAGCAGCCGGGCCCGGCTGCGGGGGACGCGGACCTGGCCGCGGCGCTCGCGGGGGTGCTGGCCGAGGTGCTGGGCGTCGAGCAGGTGCCGACCGACCGCAACGTGTTCGACGACCTCGGCGCGGACTCGATGGTGATGACCCGGTTCTGCGCCCGCCTGCGCAAGCGGGCGGACCTGCCGTCGATCTCCATCAAGGAGGTCTACGCCCACCCGACGGTCGACGGGCTCGCGACGGCGTTCGCGCCGGCGGTGCCGGCTCCGGCCGCGGGATCCGGGGACGAGGTCGTCCAGGGATTGGCGCAGGTCCTGGCCGAGGTGCTGGGCGTCGACCGGGTGCCCGCCGACAGCGACGTGTTCGACGACCTGGGTGCGGACTCGATGGTGATGACCCGGTTCTGCGCGCGGTTGCGCAAGCGGGAGGACCTGCCGTCGATCTCGATCCGGGACGTCTACGCCGCCCCGACCGTCGCCGGCATGGCCGCCGCCGCGGGTGTCGTGTCGTCCGGCGCCGCCCCGCAGCCCGCGTCTCCCGCGCCGGCGGTCCCGGTGCGGCACAGCACGTCCGGCTACGTGCTCACCGGTGTCCTGCAGCTGGCGACCTTCCTGCTCTATGTCACCGGAGCGGGTTACGTGATGGACCGGGCCTACGTCTGGATCTCGACGAGCGCCGGGGTGCTCGAGATCTACGTCCGGGCGGCGACGGCCGGCGCGGTCGCGTTCCTGGTGTCGGCCCTCCTGCCGATCGTGGCGAAGTGGGTGCTGATCGGGCGGTGGAAGGAGACGGAGTTCCCGGTCTGGAGCCTGCGCTACTACCGGTTCTGGCTGGTGAAGACCCTGATCCGGGGCAACCCGCTCGCGCTCCTCATGGTGGGGTCCCCGCTCTTCACCCTCTACCTGCGCGCGTTGGGCGCGACGGTCGGGCGGGACGTCGTGATCCTCACCCGGCACGTCCCGGTCTGCACCGACCTGCTCAGCATCGGTGCCGGGACGGTCGTGCGGAAGGACGCCTACCTGCTCGGCTACCGCGCCCACGCCGGGTGGATCCAGCAGGGGCGGGTCACGCTGGGCCGGGACGTCGTCGTCGGCGAGAAGTCCGTGCTGGACATCGGCACCGCGATGGGCGACGGCGCGCAGCTGGGCCACGCCTCCTCCCTGCACCGCGGGCAGGCCGTGCCGGCGGGGGAGCGGTGGCACGGGTCGCCGCCGGTCCCGACGACGACCGACTTCCGGGCGGTGCCTCCCCTCCCCGTGCGGCCCCTGCGCAAGGCCACCTACGTGACGAGCCAGCTGCTCAAGCTGTTCGGGTTCTACCTGCCGCTCGGGTTCGGCGGCCTGTTCCTCCTGCTCACCGAGGTGCCGAGCCTGCAGGCGCTGCTCGAGCCCGGCGCCGCCGGCCACACCACCGCGGGGTTCTACCTCGACGCGCTGCTCGGCTCGGTCGCGATCGTCTTCGGCGGCCTGCTCGTCGGGCTGGCGGTGGTGTTCACCGTGCCGCGGCTGCTGGCCCTGGGGGTCCGGCCGGATCGCGTGTATCCGCTGCACGGCGTCCGGTACTCGCTGCACCGCACGAGCGCCCGGCTGACCAACATCAAGCTCTTCGTCACCCTGCTGGGTGACAGCTCCTACATCGTCGGCTACCTCTCCGTGCTCGGCTGGGACCTCGGCAAGGTCGAGCAGACCGGCTCGAACTTCGGCTCCCTGGTCGCCCAGGAGACGCCGTTCCTCGCCTCGGTGGGCACCGGAACGGTCATCGCGGACGGCCTGTCGGTGAACAACGCGGACTTCTCCAGCACCTCTTTCCGCACCTCGCGGGTCTCGATCGGCGCCCGGAACTTCCTCGGCAACCACATCGCCTACCCCGTCGGCGGCCGCAGCGGCGACGACTGCCTCCTCGCCACCAAGGTGGCCGTGCCGATCGACGGCCCGGTCCGCGAGGGCGTCGGCCTGCTGGGCTCGCCGGCGTTCGAGATCCCGCGGACGGTCGCGCGGGACCGGGGCTTCGAGATCACCCCCGACGAACGGCGGCGGCTGCTCCGTCGGAAGAACGTCCACAATGCGATCACCATCGCGCTCGCCCTGCTGGTGCGGTGGGGGCACGTGTTCGGACTGCTGCTGCTCGCCATGGTGGCCGTGGACCACTACGCCGATCTGGGCCCGGCCGCCTTCGCGGCCGAGGTCGCCGCCAGCGTGCTGTTCTCGCTGCTCTGGTTTGTGTTGTGCGAGCGGCTGGTGCTCGGCTTCCGGCGCCTGCGCCCCAAGTCCTGCTCGATCTACGACGTGCGGTTCTGGCGGCACGAGCGGTTCTGGAAGCTCACCATCCCGCCGATCGAGCGGCTCCTCGGCGGCACCCCGTACAAGAACTTGGTCGCTCGGGCGCTCGGGGTGCGCCTCGGCCGGCGGGTGTTCGACGACGGCGCGGGCATCACCGAGCGCACCATGACCACGATCGGCGACGACTGCTCGCTCAACGTCGGTGCCATGATCCAGTGCCACTCGCAGGAGGACGGCGCCTTCAAGTCCGACCGCTCCGCACTGGGTGCGGGCGTGACCCTCGGCGTCGGGGCCCTCGTCCACTACGGCGTGACGGTCGGCGACGCCGTGGAGATCGAGCCCGACTCGTTCGTCATGAAGGGCGAGGAGGTCCCGGCGGGCGCGCACTGGGGCGGGAACCCCGCCCAGGAGATGGGCGAGCGTGTGCCCGCGCCGGCGCCCGCCGTCGGGCACGGGGCCGGTCGCGACCGCGTCACGGCGTCGAGCGGCCGCCGATGAGTCCGTGCCCCCGCGCGGGCCTGCCCCGCGAGGAGGGCACACGGACGTCGATCTGTTCGCCGGTGTCGCGGTCGGCGATCTCGCCGGGCCGTGACCTGGTTCGACCGGCTGCTCGCCCCCGTCGACGCCCCGTAGCTCCCGGGCGGGCGGGGGTCAGCCGGCCGGTGAGGTGCGCTCCGGCTCGGTCCGGCTCAGGCGCTGCCGGAACACGTGGTAGGTCCAGCCCTGGTAGACGAGGACGACGGGCAGGAGCACCGCGAGCACCACGGTCATGACCCGGAGCGCGTAGGGCGACGCGGCCGTCGAGGCGATGGTGAGGTCGGCCGCCGGCCCGAGGGTCGACACCAGCACCCGCGGGTACAGCTCGGAGAACAGGGACACGACGAGCCCGGCCGCGGTGGCGGCGGTGGCCACGAAGGCCGCACCCTCCTGGCGCAGGTGCACGAGCACCGCGGCCGCGATCGCGACGAGCACCGTGCCCAGCTCGACCACCGACAGCAGCACGCCCTCGGTGTCCACCCGGGTGGAGACGACCCAGGCGAGGACGACCACCGCTGTCAGCGGGCCGAGCACGGTCGCGAGGCGCAGCGCGCGCCGGTGCACCGCGCCCGTCGTGCGCAGGGCGAGGAACACGGCGCCGTGGAGCAGGCAGACCGCGGTGACCGTGACCCCGGTCAGCAGGGCGTAGGGGCGGAACAGGTCGCCGAACCCTCCGACGAACTCCTCGTCGGCGCCGATCGGGACGCCGCCCAGGTACCCGCCGAGCACGATGCCCAGGCCGAGCGGGGCGACCAGGCTCCCGACCGTCAGGGCCACACTCCACGCCTGCCTGCTCCGCTCGCTGCGCGCGTGGTCGCGGAACTCGAAGGACACGCCGCGCAGGATCAGCGCCACCACCACCAGGAGGTACAGCGGGTAGAACGCCGACAACGCCGTGGCGTACCAGGCCGGGAAGGCCGCGAAGGTGCCGGCCACCGCGACGATCAGCCACACCTCGTTGCCGTCCCAGAACGGCCCGATCGTCCGGATGGCCAGGTCGCGGTCGGCCTCGTCGCGGCCGACCGCGCGGTGCAGCATGCCGACGCCGAAGTCGAAGCCCTCGAGGACCAGGAACCCGGTCCAGACCACGACGATCACGACGAACCAGAACCCGGCGAGCGTCATCGGACCTCCTGTTCCCTGTGGGCGGTCGGGGTCAGTAGCTGGGCGTGCGAACCGGCGACGGCTCCACCTCGGCCGGGGCCTCCTCGACCTCGAGCCCGCGGCGGGCGTAGCGCGCCATGAGCAGCCAGTCGACGATCGCGAGCACGCCGTAGAGCACGAGGTAGACGACCAGGCTGCCGACGATCGCGGCGGTGCCGACGGACGGCGACACGGCGTCGCGCGTGAGCTGCAGCCCCTGCACGATCCACGGCTGCCTGCCGTTCTCGGTGAGCAGCCAGCCCGCGGTGTTGATCACGAAGGGCAGTGGGAGGCTCCACAGCGCGACCCGCAGGAACCACGGCGAGGACTCCAGCCGTTTCCACCGCCACAGGCCCCACAGCGAGATCAGCAGCACGAGACTGCCGAGGTAGGCCATCACCCGCATCGACCAGTACTGGACGAAGACGTTCGGCACGTAGTCCCCGGGCCCGTACTGCTGCTCGTACTGCGCCTGCAGCTCGTTGAGGCCGACCACCTGACCGTCCCACGAGTTGGTGGCCAGGATCGACAGCAGGTGCGGCACCGCGATGATCTTCGTCGGGGTCTGGTCGTCCTTGCCCCCGCCGATCTGGAACAGCGAGAACGAGCACGGCTGGCAGGTCTCCCACTGGGCCTCGGCCGCCGCGATCTTCATCGGCTGGTACTCGCCCTCGGTGACCCCGAGCTCGCTGCCCACCAGCAGGTTGACCATCGTGGCCGGCGCGAGCACCACCAGGGCGAGGCGGGCCGAGCGGCGGAAGTCCGACCTCGGGTCCCGCCGCAGGTGCCAGGCCGACACGGCGAGCACGACGACGGCCGCGGTGACCAGCGAGGCGAGCAGCACGTGCAGGTAGCTGCGCAGGAACACCGGGTTGGTGAGGACGGCCCCGATGTCGGTCAGCTGCGCCCGGCCCGTCGCCGGGTCGATCGCGTAGCCGACCGGGTTCTGCATCCACGAGTTCGCGGCCATGATGAAGGCGGCCGAGAGCACCCCGCCCAGCGCCACCATCCAGATCGTCGCCAGGTGCACGCGCGGGCTCAGGCGCTTCCAGCCGAAGATCCACAGTCCGAGGAAGACCGACTCGAGGAAGAAGGCGGCCAGGCCCTCCATCGCGAGCGGGGCCCCGAACACGTCGCCCACGAACCGCGAGTAGCCCGACCAGTTCATCCCGAACTGGAACTCCTGGACGAGGCCGGTCACGACGCCCACCGCGACGTTGATGACCAGCAGCGCGCCGAAGAACCTGGTCAGCCTCAGGTACTCCGGCTGCCCGGTGCGGTGCCAGCGCGTCTGCAGGAACGCGGTGATCAGCGCCAGCCCGATCGTGAGCGGCACGAACAGGAAGTGGTAGATGGACGTGCTGGCGAACTGCAGCCGGGCCAGGTCGACGGTGGACACCTCAGTGCCCCGTCGTGCGCAGCTCGGTGTCCGGTCGGGTGCCCCGGTCGTCGGCCTCGGTCATCGCCGCCTCCTGCCGGTCCGCTCGCGGAGCCCCACCGTCGTGCCGCCCCGGAGCGCCCGCCTCACCCGACGCGGAGGAGAGACGGCCGTGCGGTGCACCGCGCAACGGGTCACCTGGGCCGGGTGATGCCCGGCGCACGCGGGTCGCGGACGGTCGGGGCCGGTGCCACCCGGTCGGGTCGTCGACAGGAGCGAGTCATGACAGCGGAGACCACAGCCGCCGAGGGCGTGGACGCACTGGTGATCTTCGGTGCCACCGGGGACCTGGCCAAGCTGGAGACCTTCCCCGCCCTCGTCGGGCTGGTCGACCGGGGCGTGCTCACCGTCCCGGTGATCGGCGTGGCGAAGAGCGGCTGGAACCTGGACCGGTTCCGGGAGTACGCGGTGCAGTCCCTGCGCCTCAACGGGATGGACCCGGACTCGGCGCCCGCACGGGCGATGCTCGGCCTGCTGCGCTACGTCGACGGCGACCTCGCCGACAGCGCCACCTACGAGGCGATGTCGCGGGAGATGGGCCCGGACTGCCGGCGGGCGCTCTACTACCTCGAGGTGCCGCCGGTGCTGTTCGCCCGCATCGCCGAGGGCATCTCGGGGGCGGGGCGGGCCGACGGCGCCCGTGTGATGGTGGAGAAGCCCTTCGGCACGGACCTGACCAGCGCGATCGCGCTCAACGAGACGATGCACCGGTACTTCCCGGAGGACGCGATCTACCGGGTGGACCACTGGCTCGGCCTCGACCCGCTCAACGACGTCCTCGTCGCCCGGTTCGCCAACTCGATGATCGAGCCGCTGCTGAACCGCGACCACGTGGAGAGCATCCAGATCACCATGGCCGAGGCCTTCGACGTGGCCGACCGCGGGCGCTTCTACGACCGCACCGGCGCGATCCGGGACGTCGTGCAGAACCACATGCTGCAGGTGCTCGCCACGGTCATCGCGGACCCGCCGGACGGCTCCGGGCCCGACTCCTGGCTCGACGCCAAGGCGCGGCTGATCTCCGCGATCCGCCCGCTCACCCCGGTCGACGCCGTCCGCGGCCAGTACGACGGCTACCGGGACGTCCCGGGCGTCGACCCGCTGTCCACGGTGGAGAGCTACGTCGCCGTACGCCTCGCCGTGCAGACCTGGCGCTGGGCCGGGGTGCCGGTCCTCATCCGCGCCGGCAAGACCATGCCCGTCACCGCCACCGAGGTGAGCATCCGGTTCCGCGGCGTGCCGCTGGACCTCTTCGGCGTCGACGCCGGCCACCTGCCCAACGCCCTGCGGTTCCGCATCTGGCCCGACACCCGCATCAGCCTCAGCCTCGCCGGCAAGAAACCGGGTGTGGGCCGCGAGGTGCAGCTGCAGGACCTGGTGTTCGCCGAGGGCGCCGGCTCGGACATGCGTCCCTACGACCGGCTCATCGGCGCCGCGCTCACCGGCATGCGGGTGCTCTTCGCCCGGCAGGACACCGTGGAGGCCGCCTGGCGGGTGGTCGACCCGGTGCTCGGCGACGCAGTGCCCGTGCACGGCTACCAGCGCGGCACCTGGGGGCCGAAGGAGGCCGACGCCCTGCTGCCGGACGGCGACACCTGGCACGACCCGGTCGTCTGACCCGACTTCCGGGCACCGACGCACGCCGGAGGAGACGCGATGTCCGCACCCTCGCCCGGGGACGCCGCCGCAGCCGTCCCGCTGCCGTCCGCCGCGCCCGCCGCCCACCGCGTCGTGATCGTGGGCGGTGGGTTCGCGGGGCTGTTCGCCGCCCGCGCGCTGCGCCGCGCCGACGTGGCCGTGACCCTGGTCGACCGGTCGCAGCACCACCTGTTCCAGCCGCTGCTCTACCAGGTCGCCACCGGGATCCTCTCCGAGGGACAGATCGCCGCGCCGCTGCGGGAGGTGCTCAAGCGGCACCGCAACGTCGACTGCGTGCTCGCCGACGTCGTCGACGTGGACCCGGCGGCCCGGCTCGTGGTGGCGCTGCGGCCCGGCGGCGAGCGCCTCGAGCTGCCCTACGACGACCTGGTCGTCGCCGCGGGTGTGCGGCAGTCCTACTTCGGGCACGACGAGTTCGCCCGGTGGGCGCCCGGGATGAAGACCCTCGCGGACGCCCTGGCCATCCGGCGGCGGGTGTTCGGCGCCTTCGAGCTGGCCGACACCGCCACCGACCCGGAGGAGCGCCGCCGCCGGCTCACGTTCGCCGTGGTGGGCGCCGGGCCGACCGGCGTCGAGCTCGCCGGCCAGATCCGCGAGCTCGCCACGCACACCCTGCGCCGCGAGTTCCACCGCATCCGCCCCGAGGACGCCCGGGTCCTGCTGTTCGACGGCGGCCCGGCGCCGCTGGCCTCCTTCGGCCCGGCGTTGTCCGCCCGCGCGGCCCGGTCCCTGCAGGAGCTGGGCGTGGAGCTGCACACGAGGTCGATCGTCACCGAGGTCGACGGGGACGGGCTGCAGGTGCGCGACCACGCCGGGAACACCGGCCGGGTCGAGGCGGGCACCGTGCTCTGGGCGGCCGGGGTCGAGGCGCCGCCGGTCGCCGCGGCCCTCGCCGCCGCCACCGGGGCGCAGCACGACCACGCCGGGCGCATCCGCGTCGAGCCGGACCTGACGATCCCCGGCCACCCGGAGATCTCGGTCGTGGGGGACCTGATGAGCCGCGACCTCCCGGGCGTCGCCGAGGTGGCCATGCAGGCGGGCCTGTACGCGGGGCGCCGCATCCGGCGCCGCCTCGCCGGGCGACCGGTCCGGCCGTTCCGCTACCACGACCTCGGCTCGGCGGCGTACCTGTCGCGGGGCGACGCGGTGGTCTCGGCCGGGCCGCTGAAGCTCACGGGGCTGCCCGCGTGGCTGATCTGGCTGCTCATCCACATCGCCTTCCTGACCGGGTACCGCAACCGGGCCGGAGCCGTGCTGACCTGGGCGGTCGCCTTCGCCCGCGACGCGCGCCGCGAACGCGCCTTCACCACCCACCAGATCGACACCCGGCGCGACGTCTACGACCCGCCCGCGCCGGAACGGCCCCGGGAGTCGCCCACGGCTGCGGGTCCCTGACCGTCGATGCGCCTGGACCGGAGGCTCCTGCAGCACGTCCCCGCCCTGCGCGGCTACGTCGGCGTCGGCGCCGCGATCGCGGTGCTGTCCGCCGGCCTGGTGATCGCCCAGGCGGGCCTGCTCGCCGACGTGGTCTCCCGCGCCTTCCTCGACGGCGCGGGGCTCGCCGAGCTCGCGCCGCAGCTCGGGCTGCTCGCCGCCGCCGTCGCCGGGCGCGCGGTGCTGGGCTGGGCGGCGGAGGTCGCGGCGCAGCGCGCGGCCGCCGCGGGCACGACGCAGCTGCGCAGCGCCCTGCTCGACCATGTGCTGCGGCTGGGGCCGCGGTACCCCGGGCTCCCGGGCACCGGGCGGCTGGCCACCCTCGCGGGCCACGGCGTCGACGCGCTCGACGCCTACATCGGGCGCTACCTGCCGCAGCTGCTGGTGGCGACCGTCGTCCCGCTCGTCGTCGGCGTCCGGATCCTCACCGCGGACTGGGTGTCGGTCCTGCTGGTCGGGATCACGCTGCCGTTGATCCCGCTGTTCATGGTGCTGATCGGGCTCTACACGCGGGACCGGACGACCCGGCAGTGGCGCGCCCTCGCCGGCCTCGGGCACCACTTCCTCGACGTGGTCGCGGGCCTGGACGTGCTCACGGCCTTCGGACGCGCGCGGCGCCAGGAGCACCGGATCGCGGCGATGGCGGAGCGGTACCGCGTCGAGACGATGCGCGGCCTGCGCGTGGCCTTCCTGTCCGCCCTGGTCCTGGAGGTCCTGGCGACGCTGTCGGTGGCGCTGGTCGCCGTGTCCGTGGGGCTGCGGCTCGTCGAGGGCCGGCTGGACCTGGCGACCGGACTGCTGGTCATCGTGCTGGCACCCGAGGTGTACCTGCCGCTGCGCGCCGTGGCGGCCCGCTTCCACGACAGCGCCGAGGGCGCCGCGGCGGCCGAGGACGCCTTCGCGGTGCTGGACCGGGACCCGCCGGCCGGCGGCGGCCCGGCCCCCGATCCCGCCCGCGCCCCGGTTCGGCTGGAGAACGTGCGCGTCGAGGGCCGCGGCGGCCCGGTCCTCGACGGGCTGTCGCTGACGATCGCCCCCGGCGAGGTGCTCGGGGTCCGCGGACCCAGCGGCGCCGGCAAGTCGACGCTCCTGGACCTCCTGCTCGGCTGGCGGGCCCCCGACCGGGGGACCATGTCCGTCGGCGGGGCGGACCTCGCGACGCTCGACCGGGACCGCTGGCTGCGGCAGGTCGCCTGGGTGCCGCAGCGGCCGGTGCTCCTGGCGGGCACCGTGGCCGACAACCTGCGGCTCGGCGCCCCGGACGCGGCACCGGAGCGGCTCGCGGCGGTCGCGGCGCTGGTCGTGCCGGAGCTGACGCCGGACACCCCGGTGCAGGAGCGGGGGCAGGGGCTGTCCACCGGTCAGGTGCGCCGGATCGCGCTGGGCCGGGCCCTGCTCGCGGACAGGCCGCTGGTGCTGCTCGACGAGCCCACCGAGGGGGTCGACGCCGACACGGAGGCGATGCTGCTGGGTGCGCTCCCGGCGGCGCTGTCCGGGCGCACCGCGGTGGTCGTGAGCCACCGGCCCGCCGTTCTCGGGCTGTGCGACCGGGTCCTCGCCCTCCCCGGCCCCGACCGCCCGGAGCGGGACGCCGCGCCGACGGCGCCGGGCCCCGAGACCGCCACGCCGGTGGCCGTGCCGGCGGCCCCTCCCGTCCGGGTGCCGGACCCGCCGGTGCGGCGCGGGGACCTGCGGGACCTCGCCGCCGTCGTCCGGCCGCACCGGGCCCGGCTCGCCCTCGCGGTCCTCGCCGGCAGCGGGGCGCTGGGCAGCGCCGTGGCGCTCACGGCGACCTCGGCCTGGCTGATCTCCGCGGCGGCGCTGCAACCGCCGGTGCTCACGCTGCTCGTCGCGATCGTCGCGGTGCGGACCTTCGGGCTGGCCAAGGGTGTCCTCCGTTACGTCGAGCGGCTGGCCTCGCACGACGCCGCGTTGCGCGTACTGGCCGTGCTGCGCGTGCGGCTGTGGGCCGCGCTGGTCCGGCTCGGCCCCGCGACGACGGCGCGGCAGCGCTCCGGTGACCTGCTCGCCCGCCTGGTGGGCGACGTCGACGCCCAGCAGGACGTGCTGGTCCGCGGGGTGGTGCCGGCGGCGTCCGCGGCGGTGGTGGGGCTCGCGACCGTGGCCGGGCTGGCGGTGCTGGTCCCGGCCGCCGGGCTCGCGCTCGGCGCCGGGCTGGTCTGCGCCGGGATCGTCGCGCCGGCGCTCACCGTGCGGATCGCGCGACGCTCGGCCCGGCGCACGGCGGCGGCCCGGGCCGCCGTCTCCGGTGCCGTCGTCGAGCTGCTCGACGCCGCACCCGACCTGCTCGCGTTCGGCGCGGCGGCGCAGCGGCGGCACCGGGTGTCCGCGCTCGACGCCGGGCTCGCGGCGCTGCGCCGCCGGGCCGCCACCGCCACCGGCCTCGGCGTGGCGCTCACCGTCGCCGGTGTCGGGGGCGCGACGGTGGCGTGCACCGCGCTCGGGGTGCTCGCGCTGCGGGCCGGCGCGCTCCCGGGCACCGCGCTGGCGGTGCTCGCGCTGACCCCGTTGGCAACGGCAGAGCTCGTCGCGCTGCTGCCCGACGCCGCGTACCGGCTGGCCGCCGCGCTCCCCGCGGCCCGCCGGCTCGCCGAGCTGGAGCGGGCGCCCGCGGCCGTCGCCGAGCCGCGCGACCCGCTCCCGGCACCACCGGGGAGCACCCTCGAGGCGCGCGACCTCGCGGTGCGGTGGCCGGGAGCGGGGACGGACGCCGTCGCCGGCGTCGACGTGCTGCTCGGGCCCGGCACCCGGCTCGTCCTCGCCGGCCCGACGGGCAGCGGCAAGAGCACGCTGGTCGCCGCGCTGATGCGCCTGCTGGAGCCGCGGGAGGGCGCGGTGCTGCTCGACGGCGTGGACACCCGACGGCTGCGGAGCGACGACGTGCGCTCCCGCCTCGGCTGGTGCGGACCGGCGGCCCACCTGTTCGACGGCACGCTGCGGGATAACCTGCTGCTCGCCCGCCCGGACGCGACGGACGACGATCTCGTCCGGGAGCTGCACCGGGCCGGCCTCGGGAACTGGCCGGCGGGCCTGCCGGAGGGCCTCGACACCCCCGTCGGCCGGCACGGCGGCACGGTGTCCGGGGGCGAGCGCCAGCGCCTCGGCCTGGCCCGGGTGCTGCTCGCGGACCGCCCGCTCCTCCTGCTCGACGAGCCGACCGCCCACCTCGACGCCGCCGCGGCGGCGCACGTGTGCGCCACCCTGCTGGAGGTCACGGAGGGCCGGACCGTGCTCGTCGTCAGTCACCGCCCGGACGAGCTCGAGGCGCTGCCGCGGCTGGTCCTCCCGGCACGGGACGGCCTGGTCAGGGAGTCACGAGCAGGCTCGGCAGCCCCGTGAGGGCCACCCCCGCGCCGACGCCGAGGACCAGGGTCGCGGCCGCCGCGGCCACCGCGGTGGCGGCCGCCCACGGCCGGGTCCGCTGCGGCGCGGTCGCGTCGGCGTCCCCGTCGAGGGCGAGGACCGGGGCGATCCAGCGCAGGTAGTAGAAGAGGCTGGCCACCGTGTTGACCACGGCGAGGACGGTCAGCCAGGCCGTGCCGCCGTCGACCGCGGCGGTGAACACGGCGAGCTTGCCGAGGAACACGGCGGTGGGCGGGGTGCCGACCAGGCCGAGCAGGCAGACGACGAGGGCGGCGGCCAGGACGGGACGGCGGCGGGCGAGGCCGCGGAAGTCGTCGAGCGTGCGCGCCGGCCCGTCGGGGGTCGTGACCGCGGCGGCGACGGCGAACGCGCCGAGGTTGGTGAGCGCGTAGGCGGCGAGGTAGAGCAGCAGGGCCGGGCCGGCCTGCGGGGTGCGCGAGGCGACGGCGACGGCCATCAGCACGTAGCCGACCTGGGAGACGGCGGAGTAGGCGAGCAGGCGTTGTACGGAGGTCTGGAGGAACGCCGCGAGGTTCCCCAGGGTCATCGACACCGCGGCGAGGATCGCGACGAGCAGCGGCCAGTCCACCACCTCGGCGGGGATCGCGCCGGGCAGCAGCCGGAAGGCGGCGACCAGGGCCCCGATCTTGGGGATGGTGGTGACGATCCCGGCGACCGGGGCGGGGGTGCCGTCGCCGACGTCCGGCACCCAGAAGTGCGCGGGGGCCGCGCCGGCCTTGAACGCGAGCCCGGCGAGCACCGCGACCAGCCCGACGGCGGCCAGCGCGGGCATCGACCGGCCGTCCGCCGCGGCGGTGGTGAGGTTCTCGCGGAGCGGGTCGTAGGCGGTCACACCGCCGGCGGCGTACAGCAGGGTGACGCCCGTGAGCATGGTGATGCCGGCGAAGGCGCCGGACAGGTAGTACTTCATCGACGCCTCGGTCGCCGGCCCGGTCGCGGCCCAGCCGACCAGGGCGTAGAGCGGGATGCTGGCCAGCAGGAACGCCGCGAACAGCAGCAGCAGGTCGGTGGCGCCGGCCATCAGGACGGCGCCCAGCGCGCCGAGCAGCAGCAGGACCCAGTACTCGGTCTCCCGGCGGTGCCCGCGGGCGGTGTCGACGGACGCGCAGACGGCCACCAGGAGGGCGACGAGCACGATCAGCCGGGCGGCGTTCGTGGTGGGGTCCACGGCGTAGGAGCCGAAGACAGTCTCCGCCGGGCGGGTCCGGGCCAGGGCGGTGGCGACGAGCCCGGTCAGGCAGGCCGCCGCGGCGAGGACCGCGACGAGCCACTGCCGCCCGCGCGGCAGCCAGGACCCGGCGAGCAGGCCGAGGACGGCGGCGCCGAGCAGGGCGAGCTCGGGGACCAGCGCGCCGGGGTCCTCGCTCATCATCTCCATGGGGACGTCACCCGGCGACCAGGCTGTTCAGGGCGGCCGCCGCGGGCTCGACGAGGTCGAGCAGGAAGCGGGGCGCGATCCCGACGAGCGTGGCCAGCGCCAGCAGCGGCGCGATCGCGACCAGCTCCGAGGGGCGGAGGTCGACGAGGGGGCGCGGGGTACCCGGCGCGTCCGGGGTGCGGAGCGGGCCGAGGAAGATCCGCTGCAGGGCGACCAGGAACAGCGCGGCGGTGACCAGGATCCCGGTGACGGCGATCGCGACCGGCACCGGCGCGGCGGGCAGGGAGCCCGTGAAGATCTGGAACTCCGCGATGAACCCGGAGAAGCCGGGCAGCCCGAGCGAGGCGAAGGCGGCGATCGCGAACAGCGCGGCGAAGCGGGGGGTCCGCGCCGCCAGCCCGGACCAGTCGCCCAGCTCGTAGGTGCGGCCGCGGTCGTACAGGACGCCGGCGAGCAGGAACAACGCCCCGGTGATCAGGCCGTGGGACACCATCTGCACGAGGGCGCCGGTGGTGGCCAGCGTGCGGGCCTGCGCGTCGCCTGCGGCGACGAGCCCGGCCGCGCCCACGCCGACCAGCACGTAGCCCATGTGGTTGATCGACGTGTAGGCGATCATCCGCTTGAGGTTCGACTGGGCGAGCGCGACGAGCGCGCCGTAGACCACCGACACCACCCCGACCAGCAGCACGACCAGGGCGTACTGCCGCCAGCTCGCGGGCAGCAGCGGCATCGCGATGCGGACCAGGCCGTACGTGCCCATCTTCAGCAGCACCCCGGCGAGGATCGCCGACCCCGTGGCGGGGGCCTCGGTGTGGGCGGGCGGCAGCCACGTGTGGAACGGCACCGTCGGGGTCTTGATCGCCAGCCCGACGCCGATCGCGAGCAGGGTCAGGCCGGCGTAGGGTCCGCCGGCGGCGAGCGGGTTCGCCACGGCGAGCTCGACGATGTCGAAGGTGTGCGGCCGGGCGGCCAGGAACAGCAGGATGAACCCGAGCAGCAGGGCCAGGGAGCCGAGGAAGGTGTAGAGGAAGAACTTCAGCGCCGCCGCGCGGGCCCGGCCGGCGTGTCCCCACCCGGCGATCACGAAGTACATGAACACGATCGACAGGTCGAAGAACAGGAAGAACAGGATCAGGTCGAGCGCGGCGAACAGCCCCAGGCACACGGTCTGCAGGGCCAGGAACAGCAGGACGTAGGACCGGACGCGGCGGGTCTCGCGCAGCGCGAACACCGCGCAGGCGAGGAAGAGCACGTCCGTCATGGCCAGCAGCGGCAGCGACAGCCCGTCGACCCCGAGGTGGTAGGAGATCCCGGCGGAGGGGATCCACGGCAGCTGCTCCTCGAACGCGAAAGCGGTGCCGGTGGGCATGCGCAGCCAGGCCGCGACGACCAGCGCCAGGTCCGCGAGCGCGACCGCGATCCAGGCGCCGACGACGGCCCGGTCCGGGAGGCGGGCGGGCAGTGCGAGCAGCACCAGCGCCGCGAGGGCGGGCAGGAACACGATCAGCGACAGCATCGCCTCACCTCACGACGATCACGACGACGGCCAGCGCGGCGAGCAGCGCGAACGCCACCGAGGCCTGGGCGTAGTACTGGTGCAGCTGCCCGGTCTGCGGGCGGCGGGCCCACCGCCCGAGCACGCGCGCGCCGTCGGCGACGCCGCGGACCGCGCCGTCCACGGCTCCCTCGCCGCGGCGGTCCAGGCCGCGGGCGAGGCGCACGGTGGTCCGGGCGGTGCCGTCGACGGCCCGGTCGAGGACCCGGTCGTCGAACCTTGCGAGGCCGCGAGCGGTCGCCAGGACCGGCCGGGCCACGAGCGCGCGGGCGGCGGGTTCCAGGCGCAGCCAGTCCCGCAGCAGCGCGGGCGCCGGCAGCCGGCCGGCGCGGCGCCAGGCCCATCCGGCGGCCGCCAGCGCGACCGCGGCGGACAGCGCGAGCTCCCACCCGGCGGGCGCGTCCGTGGCCAGGACCGCGGGGCCGACCAGCGGCAGCACCCCGAGTCCGGCCGCCCCTGCGGCCAGCACGACCAGCGGCGGCCCCGCGGCGCGCGGGACCCGCCCGGTCGGTTCCTGCTCGAGGCCGGTGTCCGGGACCGGCCGGTCGGGCCGCCAGGCGAACCACACGGCCTTCGCGCTGTAGACGGCGGCGACGGCGGCACCGGCGAGCCCCACCGCGTACAGCGCGGGTGCGCCCGGGAGCGCGGAGGTCAGGGCGGCGGCGAGCACGGCGTCCTTGGCCACCCACAACGACAGCGGCGGGATCCCGGCGAGGGACAGCGCCCCCACCGTGAACGTCACGCCCACGAGCGGGAACCGGCGGGCCGCGCCCTCGAGCCGGTCGAGCCGCCGGGTGCCCAGCGCCGTGAGCCAGGCACCGGCGGCGAGGAAGAGCAGGCTCTTCGTCGCCGCGTGCGCCACCAGCTGCAGCACGCCCGCGGACGTGGCGGCGGCGCCCGCTGCGGCGCTCGCCGCACCCGCGGCGAGGACCATGTAGCCGATCTGGGCGCAGGTGGAGGCGGCGAGCAGCTGCTTGAGGTCGCGCTGCGCGACGGCGACCAGCCCCAGGCCGAGCGCCGTCAGCGCCCCGATCCAGGCCACCAGTGGGCCGGCCCAGCCGACCGCGCCGAGGAGCGGGGAGGTGCGCAGCAGCAGGTAGGCCCCGGCGGCGACCATGGTCGCCGAGTGCAGCAGGGCGGAGACGGGGCTGGGGCCGCGCATCGCACCGGAGAGCCAGTACGCGAACGGCAGCTGCGCGGACTTGCCGAGGGCCGCCGCCACGATCCCGGCCGCGACGACGTGCCGCCAGCCCGGGGCGGCACCGGGGAGCTGGTCGAGGGCCAGCGCGCCCGCCCCGCCGGCGAGCGCGGCACCGGCCGCGAGATAGAGCCCGAGGTCGGCGAACCGCGTGGTCAGGAAGGCGGTGTGGGCGGCCCCGACCGAGGCCGGGTCGCGATGGGCGTAGCCGATCAGGGCCCAGCTCGCCGCGCCCATCACCTCCCACGCCATCAGCAGCGGAGCGAGCGTGGTGGCGGTGACCGTGGCCAGCATCGACCCGGCGAAGACCAGCATCAGGCCGGCGAAGCGCCCGGTGCGCAGCTCCGGCTCGCCGGCCGCGAACACCAGCACCGCCAGCGTCGCGACGGCCACGGTCACGACCAGGACGGCGGACAGCGCGTCGACCGCCCAACCGGCCCGGATCCCGGCGAACAGGGCCGCCTCCGCGCGCGGCCCGGAGACGGCGGCGGCGACCGCCAGGACCGTGACGAGCACGGCCGTGGCCACGCCGATCCCGGCCACGATCCGGCCCCGCCGCGACTCGGGTTCGAGCGGGCGTGCGGGCCCCAGGTCGGCCAGGGCGAGCACCGCGCCGACCGCGAGCGGGAGCCCGATCAACCACCCCAGGAGCACCGCGGATCAGCCCTTGAGGTCCGCGGCGCCGTCGGTCATGTCGACCTGCCGGGCCCGGTAGATCGCGGTGGCCACGGCGAAGCCGGCGGCCATCTCCACCGCCATCGCGGTGATCACGACGACGATCAGGACCTGGCCGTCCGTGCCGGCCGGGGCGAGGAAGTACCAGAGCGCCGCGGCGGCCAGCAGGACGCCGTTGAGCATCAGCTCGAGCCCCATCATCAGCATGACGATGGACTGCTGGGACAGCGCCCCGTAGAGGCCGATCGCGAACAGCCCGGCCGCGGTGAGCAGGAACAGCTGCAGGATCACCGGCCGACACCCCCGCCGGTCGGGTCGGCGGCCGTCGGCGCGTCGAGCCCGTCGCCCAGGCGCTCGTAGCGGCCCCGGCCCGTCGCCAGCACGACCGTCGCGACGATCGTGGCGAAGAGCGTGACGCCCAGGGTCATCATCGTGAGCATCTGGCCGCTCATCAGGGACAGGCCGAGCGCGAAGGTCGGGTCCGGCGGCGGCTCCCCGGCCCGGTCCGGCCAGTCGACGAGCAGGACCCCGGCGGCCAGCACGACGAAGGTGGTGACCGAGATCGTCATCGCGCCGGGCTTGTTGTGGTACATCGCCATCGGCATGAGCCCGGCCGGGTTCATCATGTACATGATCATGAAGACGACCATCACGACCATCTCCATCACCATCATCAGCGCCAGCACCACGCCCAGGTAGCCCAGCCCGAGCAGCACGACCAGCCCGGCCACGGCCAGGAACGAGGCGAGCAGGGCGAAGGTCACCTGCGCCATGGAGCTCAGCCGGAACACCGCGAAGCCGGACACCACCGCGGTCAGGGCGAGCACCCAGAACACCGCCACCATCTACGGGCCTCCTTCTCCGAGGACGACGAGCGCGACGGCCAGCGCCTGCGCGATCGTCAGCGGCACGAGCACGATCCAGGAGATCTCGGTGAAGCGGTCCATGCGGATCGTCGGGAACCTGCGGCCGAGCCAGACCAGCACGGCGAGCACGGCGAGGGTCTTCACCGCCACCCACGCCCACGCGGGCAGCCACGGGCCGGCGCCGCCGCCGAGGAACAGCGGGACCGCCATCGCCGCCGCGGCCACGAACAGCAGCCACCGCCCCACGACCAGAAGCAGCCGGTCGACCCCCGACAGCTCCGCGCCGGCGCCGCCCGCGAGGTCGCCCGCGACGGGGGCGTCGAACGGCCCCCAGAACGCGATCGCCGCCGCCGAGACGAGGTAGACCACGAAGGCCACCGGCATCAGCACGACGAACCACAGGTCCTGCTGGGCCGCCACGACGTCCGTCACGCGCAGGCTCCGGGCCCCGAGCGCGGCGGTGATGATCGCGAACATGTGCGGGAGCTCGTAGGCCAGGCCCTGCGCGACGAACCGGTACCCGCCCACCAGCGACATCACGCTGTTCGGGCCCCACCCGGCGGTCCACAGCGCGACCCACCCGAGGACCTCGACGGCGTTGAACCAGACGATCCCGACGCCGAGGTCGGCAACCGGCCTGGTCCCGAGCGGGATCACCACCGCCGCCAGGACCGCCGCGACCGGCAGCAGCGCGGGTCCGAGCCGCCACAGCACGGGGTCGGCGGCGACCGTGCGCCTGCGTTGACCCACCAGCAGCCGCGCGACCTCCCGGACCGGGGCGCGCAGGTCCGCCGGGCGGCCGGCGGCGCGGGCGGCCAGCACCGCGTCCCAGGTCACCGCCGCCCAGGTCACCGCGGCCAGCAGCACGGGGAGCACGAGGACCCACCACAGGGGCAGCGCGTCGGGCGGGGCCGGCACCGGCATCGGCTCATCCATGGCCCGTGTCCTCCTCCGCGGGGTGTCGGCCGGCGATCGGGCGTCCGTGGGGCGCGAGGATCTCGGTGCCGGTGTCGGGCTGGAGGTCGGTGTCGGGGTCGGCGTCGGTGCCGGTGTCGGCGTCGGGCCGGAGGTCGGGGCCGGCGGCGTCGGGGTCGGCGGCGGTGTCGGTGTCGGCGGCGGCGACGAGCAGGCGGGCCGCGGCGAGCTCCGCCCCGACCAGGGCCCGCTCCACGTCGCCCGGGCCGAGCCGGGTCGCCCGTGCCCTTTGCCGGTCGCCCATGGGTGACGCGGGCGGGTGGTCGGTGGGCAGGACGGTGTCGAGGGCGCGGTCGAGCGCGGTGTCGAGCGCGGTGTCGAGGGCGGTGTCGAGGGCGGTCAGGCGCAGGGCGACCAGCGCCGGGACGTCCGGGAGCCCGCGCAGCATCCGGCGCAGGGTCCGAGAGCGGCGGACCTTGCGGGACAACCGGGCGGCGGCCCGGTAGGTCTCCTCGGTCCGGGTGACCGACGAGGCGCCGGCAGGGGGCTCGAGGAGATCGTCACGCAGGCGGCGGGCCCTGGTCGCGGGGTCCTCCCAGCCGGCGACGGCGAGCACCCGGGCCAGCGCGTCCAGCTCCCGCGCGACGGCGCGGCGCGGTGCCTCATCCGGCGCGCCGGAGGTCCAGAACGGGGTCGTGGCCGGATCGTCCGTCAGGCGCGCGGCCGCCTCCTGCACGACGTCGCCCTGCAGGGTCAGGTCCAGCACCAGCCCGGCCGGCCAGTCGGGTAGCACCGGGCCCAGGCTCACCTGCAACCGGTCGAGCATCAGGCCGTCCCGGTCCTCCCCGAGATCCGCCATCGGCAGCCCGCCCGGCATCTCCATCCCCCCGTGCCCCCCGTGCCCCCCGTGCCCCCCGTGGTTCTCGTGCCCGCCGTGGTCCCCGTGTCCGCCGTGCGACTCGTGCTGGTCGTGCCCTTCACGCTGCTCGTGCCCGCCGTGCTGCTGCTCGTGCTCGTGCTGCCCGGAGCCGCCGTGCTGCTCGTGCCGAGGCTGCTGGTCCTCCTCCTGCGCGCTCGCCGCCTCTCCGTGGTTCTCGTGGACCGACGGCCCGGACGAGACCTGCATCCCCCATCCCCGGCCCGCGGTGACGAGGTCCGAGGCGGCCCGGTCGAGCATCCGCGCGACGTCGGCGGGCCGGTCGATCCGGCACCGGGCCCGCGGGGTCGGAACCGCCGCCCACGTCGCGTCGGCGGCCTCCGCGAGTTCGTCCCCGGGAAGCCCGGCGAGGACGAGGAGGTCGGTGTCGGCGGGGCTCGTCGCGAGCGGCCACCCGCGCCGGGCCAGCTCCCGCTCGACCGCCAGCCGACAGGCGGTACCACCGCGGGCCGCGACCAGGAGGACGTGCGGCCGGGCGCCGGCGAAGCGGACGAGGCGGGTGGTCAGGTCCATCGCAGCGCGCCCTCGCGCCAGGCGTAGACCACCCCGGCCAGCAGGATCCCGAGGAACAGGAACATCTCGACCACGGCGGCGGTCCCGACCCGCGAGACCACCAGGGTCCACGGGTACATGAACACCATCTCCATGTCGAAGGCCAGGAAGACCATCGTCACGGGGTACCAGCGGACGTGGAACCGGGAGAAGGCGTGCTGCGCGGGCGGCAGGCCGCCGCCGAAGGGCAGCACCTCCCGCGCCGTCGGGTCGGGCCGCACCGCCCGGGCGGCCCCGTAGAGCAGCGCGACCAGTGCGAGGACCACGCCGAGGGCGGCGAGCACCGGCACGAACTCCCGCACGCGTCCTCCCCTCCCATGCCGACCGGCGGCACTCCGGTCGCGCATACCCGTACCCCGGACGGGCATCCGGGACGACGGCCATCGTGGACCGGTCCCGCGGCGCTGTCCACGCCGCTCGCGACCTCCTACCCGTTCCCGGCGCGGTCTCACCTCGTGCCGCTGAATAGGGTACCCCCCTAGGGTATCCTTCCGGAAGGGCGACGGGGGGAGCCGTCGCGCTCGCCCGCCCCACCCGGCCGCTCGGTCGTCCGAGCAAGGGAACGGAACCAACCGGCGCGAGTCAGTCGTCGAGCGACGCCCGGGCCAGGGTCTCCTCGAGGAGGCGTGCCGCGTCGCGGTGGCTCTCGCCCAGGTAGAGGCCCGGAACCCGGCGGCGGGAGGGGCGGGTGAGGAAGGCGTTCCCGGCGTGGAAGGTCGGCCGGCCCAGCGCCGCCGCCGCCTCGAGGGCGGCGACCGCGGGCCGCCGGCCGAGGGACAGGTGCGAGACGACCACGACGGCGACCACGTCCGGAGCCTCCGCGGCGATCACCAGGCTCGGGACGGGGGTGCGCGCACCGAGCACCCGGCAGGCCCGTCCGTCCGCGACGAGGACCATGCCGAACGCCTCCAGGCCCAGGGAGTGCAGGTCCCGGGGGCCACAGGCGAGCAGGACGCACCCGACGCGACGCGGCTCGGGGGCGAACGCCACGGTCCGGGCGATCCAGGTCCGTGCGGCCTCCGTCGCCAGGTGCTCGTGGCCGACGTCGCACATCCCGATCTCCCACCAGTGCCCGATCCGGCGCATGGCCGGCACCAGCACCAGGTCGACCGTGGCTCCCAGGCCCAACAGCCGGGCGGCGTCGTCCAGGCAGCAGCGGACCCCGCGCTGGTCCATCGCGCGGGCGGCGTCCAGGAAGCGGTCCACGAGGTCGCGGCCGGGTTCGTCGGAGTCGACCAGCAGGCGGGCGGTCGTCGCGGCGTCACCCGCGCGCCGGCCGCGGGCGATCTCGTCCCGGATGATGCGCAGCTCGTCGATCACCTGCGCCGGGTAGCGGCGGTGCCCGCCACGGGTCCGGACGACGCCGGGCACCGAGTAGCGGTGCTCCCAGGTGCGCAGGGTGGAGACCGGAACCGCGAGCAGCGCGCTCACCTGCTGGATCGTCAACGGACTCTCCGGCTGGTTCTGCGTGCTGACCGACACAGGGCAAGCGTGCGCCCACGGGCCGCCGCGCGCACGGGTCTTCGGAGAATCGAATGCGCAGGTTCGGCCGTTGCCCTACCCGACCCGCCGCCGCACCCTGGAACGAGGTCGGCCCGGTGCGCGGATCCCGCGCCTGCCCCCCAGTGCGGGACGCGGACCGGGCCGCCGGCCAGAGCGCCGGACCCCGGAGCCGGAGTGGTGCGCGACCCACCCCGGCCCGATGCATGATCCTCGGTCCGCTCCCACCGCGGTGCCCCGTCCGGGCCCCGGCGCGCGCGGCCCGCCTCCTTCCCGAGCGGAACGAGGCGGGCCGCCTGTGCGAGCGCGAGGATCCGTCGCTCGGGTCTGGTCCCGGCCACCGGGACGGAGCAGCATCGGATGCCCGGCTCGACAGCGGACGGATCCTCCTGCCCGACGACGTGTGAGGTGGCCGATGCACAAGTACGTCTACGAGTTCGGCGAGGGCGGCAAGGACCAGAAGGACCTGTTGGGCGGTAAGGGAGCCAACCTCGCGGAGATGACCCGGCTCGGGCTGCCGGTGCCGCCGGGGTTCACCGTCACCACCGAGGCGTGCCGCCGGTACCTGGCCGACGGGGCCGTGCCGGCCGAGCTGCGCGTGCAGGTGACCCGGGCGCTGCGCGCGCTCGAGGACCGGATCGGCCGCCAGCTCGGCGATCCCGAGGACCCGCTGCTGGTCTCCGTGCGGTCCGGCGCCAAGTTCTCGATGCCCGGGATGATGGAGACCGTCCTCAACATCGGGCTCAACGACGCGTCCGTGCGCGGGCTGGCCGCGGTGTCGGGGGACGAGCGGTTCGCCTGGGACTCCTACCGGCGCCTGATCGCGATGTTCGGCAAGACCGTGCTGGACATCGACGGCGCGCTGTTCGCCGACGCGCTGGACGCGCGGAAGCGTGAGCGCGGCGCCGCCCAGGACGTCGACCTCACCGCCGGCGACCTCGAGGAGCTGGTCGAGGCCTACAAGAAGGTGGTGCAGCAGGAGACGGGCCGACCGTTCCCGCAGCACCCCCGTGAACAGCTCGACCTGGCGATCAAGGCCGTGTTCGACTCGTGGAACACCGAGCGGGCGCGGCTCTACCGCCGCCGGGAGCGGATCCCGCACGACCTCGGCACCGCGGTCAACGTCTGCACCATGGTGTTCGGCAACCTCGGCGCGGACTCCGGCACCGGGGTGTGCTTCACCCGCGACCCCGCCACCGGCAAGCAGGGCGTCTACGGCGACTACCTGCCGAACGCGCAGGGCGAGGACGTCGTCGCCGGCATCCGCAACACGCTCACTCTCGCCGACCTCGCCGAGCGGGACCGGGCCTCGGCCGAGCAGCTCTACGGCGTGATGCGCCGGTTGGAGACCCACTACCGCGACCTCTGCGACATCGAGTTCACCGTCGAGCGCGGCACGCTGTGGATGCTGCAGACCCGGGTCGGCAAACGCACCGCCGCCGCCGCGTTCCGGATCGCCGCCCAGCTCGTCGACGAGCAGCTGATCACCCTGGACGAGGCGCTGCAGCGCGTGACCGGCGAGCAGCTGGCGCGGTTGATGTTCCCCCAGTTCGACCCGTCCGCCGACCGGACGCTGCTGGCGACCGGCCTGGCCGCGTCGCCGGGGGCCGCGGTCGGGGCGGCGGTGTTCGACCCGGCCGCCGCCGTCGCGCGGCACGCGGCCGGCGAGCACGTGATCCTCGTCCGGCGCGAGACCAACCCGGACGACCTCGAGGGCATGATCGCCGCGTCCGGCGTGCTGACCAGTCGTGGGGGCAAGACCTCCCACGCCGCCGTCGTCGCGCGGGGGATGGGCCGCACGTGCGTGTGCGGGGCCGAGGCGATCGACGTCGACGCGGCGGCCCGCACGGCCCGCGTCGGCGAGGTCGTCGTGAACGAGGGCGACGTGATCGCGATCGACGGCTCCACCGGCGAGGTCTTCCTCGGCGACGTACCGGTGATCCCCTCCCCGGTCGCCCGGTACCTCGAGGAGGGCCTCGAGGCGGTGCTGGACCGGGTGGACGAGGAGACCGCGGAGCTGGTGCTCGCGGTGCACCGCCTCCTCTCGCACGCCGACGCCACCCGGGAGCTGCGGGTGCGGGCGAACGCCGACACGGGGGAGGACGCGGCGCGCGCCCGCCGGCTCGGGGCCCAGGGCATCGGCCTGTGCCGCACCGAGCACATGTTCCTCGGCGAGCGGCGGGCGCTGATCGAGCGGCTGGTCCTGGCCGAGACGTCCTCCGCACGTGCCGAGGCGCTCGAGGCGCTGCGACCCCTGCAGCGCGGCGACTTCGTCGAGCTGTTCGAGGCGATGGACGGCCTGCCCGTCACCGTCCGCCTGCTCGACCCGCCGCTGCACGAGTTCCTGCCCGACCGCACCGAGCTCGCGGTCCGCGTGGCCGTGGCCCGGGAACGCGGCGAGGACCCGGCCGCGGACGAGGCGCTGCTCGCCGCGGTGGAACGGCTGCACGAGTCGAACCCGATGCTGGGGCTGCGCGGCGTCCGGCTCGGTCTGGTGGTGCCCGGCCTGTTCGCGATGCAGGTGCGGGCGGCCGCCGAGGCCGCCGCCGAGCGGATCAAGGCCGGCGGTCGCCCCGAGGTGGAGATCATGGTCCCGCTCGTCGGCTCGGTGATGGAGCTGCACCTGATCCGGGACGAGACGGACGGCATCCTCGCCGAGGTCGCCGAGCGCGAGGGCGTCACGCTCGACATCCCGGTCGGGACGATGATCGAGCTGCCGCGGGCCGCGCTCACGGCCGGGCGGATCGCCGAGGCCGCGGACTTCTTCTCCTTCGGCACCAACGACCTGACCCAGACGGCGTGGGGGTTCTCGCGCGACGACGTCGAGGCCGCGTTCTTCGCGGCGTACCTGGACAAGGGCGTGTTCACGGTCTCGCCGTTCGAGACCCTCGACGAGATCGGCGTCGGCCGGCTCGTGCGCATCGCCGTCGAGGAGGGCCGACGCACGCGGCCCCGGCTGAAGATGGGGGTGTGCGGAGAGCACGGCGGCGACCCGGACTCGGTCCACTTCTTCCACCACGTCGGCCTCGACTACGTCTCCTGCAGCCCGTTCCGGGTGCCGGTCGCCCGCCTCGAGGCGGGCCGGGCCGCGGTCTCCCTCGACGACACCGCCGCCGGGCTCGCCGGGCCGCGCTGAGGGCGACGGCCGCCCGCCCCGCGGCATAGAATCAGGCAGAGGGGGTAGGCCGCGCCCTTACGCCCGTCGCTCGAACCCGGTCCACACCACCGCCGGGGAGCGGCCAGAGTCCGGAGCGCACGGATGAGGACAGGATCAGCGCAGGGCCGGGTCGGACACGTGCACGAGGCCGGCTTCTACTCCTCGGACGAGGAGTTCCTCGCCTTGATCGTGCCGTTCGTGACCGGCGGGACGGAGGCCGGGGAGCCGGTCGTCATCGGCTACGACGAGCGCAAGTGCGACCTGCTGCGGGCACGGCTGCCCCGGACGGCCGCGGTCGACTTCATCGTCGACACCGGGCTGTACGCCACGCCGGCGGGCGCCATCGAGGCCTACCGGCAGCAGTTCGAGCGCCACCTGGCGGCCGGCGCCGAGCAGATCCGCATCGCCGGCGACGTCCCGCACGAGGGCAACGGCGGCCGCTTCGCCGGGTGGGACCGCTACGAGTCCGCGGTCAACGTGGTCTGGCAGGACTACCCCGTCTACAGCCGCTGCCTCTACGACGCCACCACCACGGCCCGGCCCGTCCGTGACGTCGTCGAACGCACCCACCGCCGCATCCTCACCCCCGACGGCGGCAGCGCGAGCCCGCGCTACCAGGAGGTCGCCGAGTTCGAGCCCCTGCCGGTGCCGGCCGATCCGCTGGAGGGCACCCCGCCGGCCGTCGCGCTGGTCGACGCCTCGCTGAGCGAGACCCGGAGCCGGGTGACGGAGGCCGCTCGCGGGAGGGTCGACGCCGGGACGCTCACCGAGCTGCTCTTCGCGGTCTCGGAGGCCGTCACGAACGCGCAGCTGTACGGGCGGCCGCCCCTCACCGTGACGGTCTGGACGGGCTCCGAACGGGTCCTCGTCCGGGTGCACGACACCGGCCCCGGGCCGCCCGACCCGCTGACCGGCCTCGTCGCCGTCCCCGACGGTTCCGTGGGCGCCGGGCTCGGGCTGTGGCTCAGCCACCAGTTCACGCGCGTGGACATCGAGCTCCTGACCGCGGCCGACGGGTTCACCGTCCGGCTGCGCGGCGGCCGTCCCCCCGCGCCCGCGGAGAGCGTCGTGACCGTCGCCCGGGCCCGGGCCGAGACCGCCCGGCGGCGCGCCGACGACGCCCGGGCCAGCGCCGAACGGCGCCGGCGGTGGGCCGACCTCGCCCGGGCGGGGGCCGAGCGCCGCCGGCGGCGCCTGGTCGAGACCGAGGCCCGCCTCGCCGCGCTGATCGGCGGGCCCGCGCTCGACCCGTCGCACGGGACCGCCACCCTCGCCGACACCGTGCATGACGCGGTCGCCGGAGCCCTGCTCACCTGCACCGGCAGGGTGCTGCCGCTCGGTGAACTGCCAGGCCACCGGCTGCTGGACGCCCGCACCGCCGTGACGCGCACCGCCGCCCGCCACCTCGACCGGGGCGGTGACCGCACCCGGTTCCTCGCCCCGAACCCTGCCGGGGGCCTGATCTGCGTGACCGCGCTGCGCTGCCCCCCGCACCCCCGCAGCATCCACGGGACGGCCCTGCTGCTCTCGCCGCCGCCGGACCTGCAGCGGCTGACGCCGCTGGACCTGACCATCCTCGGGCTGCTGGTCGACGACTGGCCGGACGGCCGGATCGCCGCCCGGCTGCACCTGTCCGAGGGCACCGTGACCGGCCGCGTCGAACACATCACCGCGATGCTCGACGCCCCCGACCGCGCCCTCGCCCTCAGCCGGGCCACCCGCCGCGGCCTCTACATCCCCGGCTCGCTGCAGTCCGGCACGCCCTGACCCGCCGGGGCGGAGGCGTGGGTCGGAGGGAGTTCGCCCACCGGGGGTGATCCGCGGCCGACGGGGGCCCGTCAGCCTCGGACGCGCCGGAGGACCGGGTGGGACGGGGAGGCGCGGTGGGTGCGGAGAGCGAGCGGGTGCGGGGGTTCGGGAGCCTCGACGAGGGGCTGCGGTCCGGCGATCCGTGGTACCGCTGGGGCCCGTACCTGAGCGAACGGCAGTGGGGCACGGTCCGCGAGGACTACAGCGCGGACGGCGAGGCGTGGACCTACCTGCCGCACGACCGCGCGCGCTCGCAGGCCTACCGCTGGGGCGAGGACGGGCTGGCCGGGTTCTCGGACGTCGAGCAGCGGCTCTGCCTCGGTCTGGCCCTGTGGAACGGGCGGGACCCGATCCTCAAGGAGCGCATCTTCGGGCTGACCGGTGCGGAGGGGAACCACGGCGAGGACGCGAAGGAGTACTGGTGGTACCTCGACGCGGTCCCGAGCCACGCCTGGAACCGCTGGCGCTACCACTACCCCCAGCGCGCCTTCCCGTACCAGGACCTGGTGGCGACCAACGGGGCGCGCGGCCGTCGGGACCCGGAGTACGAGCTGCTCGACACCGGCGTCTTCGACGACGACCGCTACTGGGTGGTCGAGGTGCACTACGCCAAGGCCGACCCCGACGACCTGCTGATGACCGTCGAGATCACGAACGCCGGGCCCGAGCGGGCCGAGCTGCAGGTCCTGCCGACGGTGTGGTTCCGCAACACGTGGTCCTGGGACCCGGCCGCCGCGGCGCCGGCGATGCGCGCGAGCGGTCCGGCGACCGTGGCCGTGCCGCACCCCTTCCTCGGGGGCCTGCAGCTGACCGCGGGCCCCGGCCCCGACGGCGTCGCGCCCGAGCTGCTGTTCTGCGACAACGAGACCAACCTGCAGCGCCTCTACGGCACTCCCGGGCCGCAGTACCCGAAGGACGGGATCAACGACCACGTCGTCGCGGGTGCGGCCACCGTGAACCCGGAGGGCACGGGAACCAAGTGCGCGGTCCGGTACCGGGTGGAGGTCGACCCGGGCGCCACGGTGGAGCTGCGCCTGCGGCTGCACCCCGAGGACCGCGCGGGCGACCTGGGCGAGGACTTCGTCGGCGTCCGCGACCGGCGGCGCGCGGAGGCCGACGAGTTCTACGCCGAGCTCACCCCCGCGGCCGCCTCCGCGGACGAGGCGGCCGTGATGCGCCAGGCCTTCGCCGGGCTGCTGTGGAGCAAACAGCTCTACCACTACGACGTCGCCCGCTGGCTCGACGGGGACCCCGGCCAGCCCCCGCCGCCGGCCGCCCGCAGGCGCGGGCGGAACGCCCGATGGCGGACGTTCAACTCCTTCGACATCATGTCGATGCCGGACAAGTGGGAGTACCCCTGGTTCGCGGCCTGGGACCTCGCCTTCCACTGCGTCGCGCTGGCCCATGTCGATCCGGCCTTCGCGAAGTACCAGCTGATCCTGGTGTGCCGCGAGTGGTTCCAGCACCCGGACGGCGCCCTGCCCGCCTACGAGTGGGACTTCGGGGACGTCAACCCGCCGGTGCAGGCCTGGGCCGCGCTCGAGGTGTTCGCGATCGACGGTGCACGCGACGTCGACTTCCTCTCGCGGGTGTTCGACAAGCTGCTGCTCAACTTCACCTGGTGGGTCAACCTGGAGGACGCCGACGGCTCGAACGTCTTCGAGGGCGGCTTCCTCGGCCTGGACAACATCGGCCCGATCGACCGCTCGCACCTGCCGCCGGGCTATCTGCTGGAACAGTCCGACGCGACCGGATGGATGGCCGCCTACGCCCTCGCCATGGGCGCCGTCGCCACCGTGCTGCGGCACTCCGGCCGGCGCCCGGCCGACGACCTGGTCCGCAAGTTCCTCGAGCACCTGGCCGCCATCCGCGGCGCCGTCGACTCCGCGGGCCTGTGGGACCCGGAGACCGGGCTGTTCGCCGACCGGCTCGTCGCCCCGGACGGCACCGCCGTGCCCGTGGCCGTGCGCTCCATGGTGGGCGTCATCCCGATGCTCGCCGCCGGGGTCGCCGACGAGCCGATCCTGCGGCGCGCGGCGGCCGCCGGGAAGCACTTCGCGGAGTTCCTGCAGCGGGAGGGGCTCGACGACCAGGAGGCGCTCGCCGAGCGCGGGTTGCTGCGCGGCGAGCAGGGGCACCGGCAGCTGCTGCTCGGTGTGGTCGGCGTCGACCGGCTCGAGCGCCTGTTCGCGCAGCTGTTCGATCCCGCCGAGTTCCTGTCCCCGCACGGCCTGCGGTCGGTCTCGGCGTATCACCGCGACCACCCGTACGTGCTCGACGCACCCGGCCTGCACGCCGAGATCGACTACGAGCCGGCCGAGTCGACCGTGCCGATGTTCGGCGGCAACTCCAACTGGCGCGGCCCCGTGTGGTTCCCCGTCAACCACCTGGTGGTGAACTCGCTCGAGCGCTACCACCGGTTCTTCGGCGACGACTTCACCGTCGAGTACCCCACCGGCTCCGGCAAGCGGTTGCGCCTCGACGAGGTCGTGGCCGATCTCTGGGAGCGGCTGGTGTCGCTGTTCCTGGTCGGCGACGACGGCCGCAGGCCCTGCTTCGGCGGGGTGGACCGGCTCCAGCACGACCCCCGCTGGCGGGACAACCTGCTCTTCAACGAGTACTTCCACGGCGACGACGGCGCGGGACTGGGTGCCTCCCACCAGACCGGCTGGACCGGCCTGGTCGCGGACGTGATCCGCCGTCGGCACGGTGCCGTCGACCCCGTCGGGGACGTGCTGCGCCGGCTGCGCGACGAGAACCCGGACCGATGAGCGAGCCCGCTCCGACCGTGCTGCCCGGTGCGATCGCCCCGCTCGGCGCGACCGTCCGGGACGGCGGCACGAACTTCGCCGTCGCCTCCCGGGCCGACGTCGTGGAGCTCTGCCTGTTCGACGGGACCGACGAGGTCCGCCTCGCCCTGCCCGAGTACGACGCCGGCGTCTGGCACGGGTTCGTGCCCGGCGTCGGCCCCGGCCGGGCCTACGGCTACCGCGCGCACGGGCCGTACGAGCCCGCCCGCGGCCTGCGGTACAACGCGGCCAAGCTGCTGCTCGACCCCTACGCACGCGCGGTGTCCGGCGAGGTGCGCTTCGGGGCCGAGGTGCTCGGGCACGACCCCGACGACCCGGCGCGGCCGAGCGCCCTGGACTCGGCGGCGCACGTCCCGCGCAGCCTGGTCGTGGGCCCGCCCGCAACGATCTCCGACCCGGCGCCGCGGTACTCCTACGCGGACACGGTGGTCTACGAAGTGCACGTCACGGGGTTCACGGCGACCCACCCGGGGGTGCCGCCCGAGCTGCGCGGCACCTACGCGGGGCTGGCGCACGACGCCGCCGTCGCCCACCTCGTCGGGCTGGGGGTGACCACCGTCGAGCTGCTCCCGGTGCACCACCACGTGTCGGAGGCCTTCCTGCCCGGACGCGGGCTCACCAACTACTGGGGCTACAACACGATCGGCTACCTCGCCCCGCACCCCGGGTACTCGGCCGAGGTCCGCGCCGGCCGCCCCGGCGGGGAGGTCGCGGAGTTCCGGGCGATGGTGGAGGCACTGCACCGGGCGGGCCTGGAGGTCGTCCTCGACGTCGTCTTCAACCACACCGGTGAGGGCGACCCGCACGGCCCGACGCTGTGCCACCGCGGGCTGGACAACGCCGGCTACTACCGGCTCGACCCGGCCGACCCCCGTCGCTACCTCGACACGACGGGCTGCGGCAACTCGCTCAACACCGCCGACCCGTTCACGCTGCAGCTGGTCATGGACTCGCTGCGGTACTGGCTGACCGTGATGGGCGTCGACGGGTTCCGCTTCGACCTGGCCCCCACGCTCGCCCGCGACGACGGCGGGTTCGACCGCCTCGCCGCGTTCTTCGACCTGGTCGCCCAGGATCCCGTCGTGTCGCGGGCCAAGCTGATCGCCGAACCCTGGGACGTCGGGCGGGCGGACAGCTACGACCTCGGCCGTTTCCCGCCGCTCTGGCGCGAGTGGAACGGCCGCTACCGCGACACCGTCCGCGACTTCTGGCGCAGCCGCCCGGGCCTGCTCGGCGAGTTCGCCACCCGCTTCGCGGGCTCCGCCGACCTCTACGGCGGACGCGGCCGGCGGCCCACCGCGTCGGTCAACTTCGTCACCGCGCACGACGGGTTCACCCTCGCCGACCTCGTCGCCTACGACACCAAGCACAACGAGGCCAACGGCGACGGCAACCGCGACGGGACGGACGACAACCGCTCCTGGAACTGCGGTCACGAGGGACCGACCGACGACCCCGAGGTCCGGGCGCTGCGCGGCCGGCAGCAGCGGGCCCTGCTGACCACGCTGCTGCTCTCCTTCGGCATCCCGATGCTGCTCGGCGGCGACGAGCTCGGCCGGACCCAGCGCGGCAACAACAACGCCTACTGCCACGACGACGAGCTGACCTGGTTCGACTGGGCGCACGTCGACGAGGAGCTGCTCGCCTTCAGCCGACGGCTCGTCGCCCTGCGCCGGGCCCATCCCGTGTTCCGCAGGCGGCGCTTCCTCTCCGGCGTCGACTGGCGGATGCTGCGCTGGTACACACCCGCCGGGACCATCGTCACCGCTGCCGAGTGGGCCGACCCGACCGCGCGCAGCGTCGCGATCTACCTCGACGGCCGGGACGCGCCGGACCGGGACGCGACCGGCCGCGAGCAGCTCGACGACGACTTCCTCCTCCTGGTCAGCGCCTGGTGGGAACCGACGCGGTTCACGGTGCCGCCGACCCGGGAGGGGCAGGTCTGGCAGGCCGAGCTCGACACCTACGCGCCAGCGGAGGTGGAGCGGCACGGGAAGCGCGCGGCGGGGGACGTCGTCACGGTGGAGCCGCGGTCGATCGTCGTGCTGCATGCCCCATCCCGGTGAGGGCCTCGTCGTGGGCTCCGGCAGCGCGCACGCCACGAGGAGTTCGACGGCGTGGGCGTCGGCTCATTCCGGTTCGGTGGGGCCCTGCGCTCGGGCCCGCCCGTGGAGGACGTCGAGGTCCCGCTCGGCGTAGAGGCGGTCCTGCCAGTTGCTGCCACTCCTCGGCGAGCACCGTGCGCAGGCACTCCGCCACCGGGTAGCTGCCGGCCGGGGGTACCCGGGCCCGTTCACCGGTTGATCCGCAGGTCGGCGACGTGGCCGTCGATCTCCACCTCGCCGATCCACACCCCGCGCATGCGGACGCGCCGGAAGCTCGCGTCGACCACCTCGACGCCGCTGAACCGCGAGTCGGTCAGGGACACGTCGGTGATCTGCAGCCCTGAATGGCTCGCCCCGGGAACCTCCGCCATCGCCCCAGCCTCGCACCGGTCCGGCGATGACGACCACCAGGCGAGAAGTCAGTACTCGTACGGGTCCACCGGGACGGGGACGACCTCCACGGACGCCACCTGCACGGCGGGCACCCATCGCGTGGCGCTGCTCGCACTGCCGGGCTGCAGGACGCCGCGGACCCGCAGCCAGGTGTCCGGCGGGACGTGGGCCGGCCCGGCGCCGCCGACGAGCCGAACCGTCTGCGGCCGGGCGTCGGCGGCGCAGCAGGAGATCGCGATGCGGGCGAGGCGCGGGGCCTCGCCCCCCGGGACGGCGAACCCCGTCAGGGTGACGGTCCGGCCGGCCAGCGTCGCGCCGCCGTCCGATCCGGCCCGGCCGACGAACTCCGTGAGCGTGAGCTCCGGTGCCGAGCCGGGCGGGAGCGGCGCGTACCGGACGTCGACGGGGGCGGCGTCGGGGAGCGGGGTCCGCGTGACGGCGTCGGCACCGAGCGCCGCCGGGGCCGCCACGGCCAGGACGATCGCCGGGACGACCATGAGCCAGGCGGCGTGCCTCTCCGGGCCCCCGTGCGCGTGCCCGGCCGGGGACCGGCCGGACCGTCCGAGCAGCCGCGGCACGTGGTCCCGCAGCGCCGCCACCGCTGCGAGCAGGACGATCACGATCCCGGCGCCGAGCACCCACCACCGGTGACCGGGACGGACGTAGCGGAGGACGGTGTCGTCGGCCGTGATGCGGACCAGGGTCGCGCCGAGCAGCAGCAGGATCACGTTCTGGGTGTCGCGGTGCACGTCAGAGCCCCAGCACCAGCCCGGCCGCCAGCGCGCAGCCGACGGCGACCACGAAGGTCAGCGGGGCGAACCGGGTGGCGAACGAGCGGCCGAAGGTGCCGGCCTGCAGCACCACGAGCTTCACGTCCACGGCCGGCCCGACGACGAGGAACACCAGCCGGGGCAGCAGCGGCAGGGCGGTGAGGGACGCGGCGACGAACGCGTCGGCCTCGCTGCAGAGCGCGAGCACGACCGCGAGGACCGCCAGGACGGCGACGGCGAGGACGAGGTCGCCGGCGAGCGTGGCGGTCCAGTACGCCGGAACGGCCACGGTCAGCGCCGCGGAAAACAGGGCTCCCAGGACGAGGAAGCCGCCCGCGGACACGAGGTCGTGCCGCGCGGTCTCCGCGAACACGGTCCACCGGTCCGTGCCGGGGGCGCCGGGGGTGGAGCGGCGGGCCCGGTCGACGATCCACCCTGCGCGTCCGAACCGCTGCCAGCACCAGCCCGTCACACAGGCGGTGGCCAGCGACCCGACGAACCGGGCGAGCGTCATGCGCGGCTCGCCGGGGAAGGCGACGGCCGTCGACACCAGCACGACCGGGTTCACGGCGGGGGCCGCGAGCAGGAACGTGAGGGCCGCGGAGTCCGGGACGCCCTGGCCGATCAACCGACGTGCGACCGGGACGGAGGCGCACTCGCACCCCGGCAGCGCCGTCCCGGCGAGCGCGGCCACGGGGACGGCGGCGCCGGGACGCTCGGGGAGGAGCCTGCGCAGCGCGGCGGGGGAGACGAACGCGGTCAGCGCGCCGGACAGCAGCACCCCCAGGACGAGGAAGGGCAGGGCCTGCACGCACACGGCCACGAACACCGTGGCGGCGATGCCGAGCGCGGGATCCACGACCGCCTCGGCGAGGAGCGGGCGCGCCACCAGGGCCACGACGAGGACCGAGCACACGGCGTGGAGCGACCACACCCGGGGACGAGCGACGGTGGAGGACACGCGGCGGATGATCACAGCCCCGCAGCGGCTGCGCGGCGGAACGAGCAGATCGTTCACACGAGAACAGGGCGCTCGAGCCCGACGAGCTGCTCGGTCATCGGGTGCCGGCCTGACGAGCACTGCTCGCCGGGTGCCCGGACCGCTCGTCGGCAACCGGACCGGATTCGTGCACGACGCCGTCGAGGAGCGCGTGTACCGCGCTCGACGCCGCGGCGAGCCCGTTGGCGTGGAGCACCCCGGGTGGCAGGGTCCGTGGCTGCCATCCGGGACCCGCGGCGATCCAGGTCACCTCATCACCGTGCGGGGTGAGGATCGCGGCGTCGGCCGCGGTGGGTCGCACGGCCAGCACCACGATCAGGCAGGGCTCCTGGCCGAGGGCTCGGGGCTCGGCCAGCCGGCGCAGGACGACGGTGGGGGTGCGCGCACCCAGGGTGAGCGTCGGCACGGCCGCGTCGGCCAGGCAGGCTCCGAGGGCCAGCAGCGGCAGGGCGTGCTGTTCGGTGGGAGCGCACGCCAGCACCACCCGGTGGTCGTCCCGGGTCCGTGTGCGCCGGATCGGGTCCGCCGGGAGCGCGGTCGACGGGCCCGGCCCGCCCGTCGTCGACCGGGTGAGGAGGACCGCCGAGGCGAGCTGGGAGAGCAGGTGTTCGGCGGCGACGCGATCGGGGCGGCCGGCGCGGCACGAGTCGACACCGCGCAGTGCCGGGCGAAGCAGTGTCTCCCAGGTGAGATAGCTGCCGTGGCCGGTCAGGTGCGCGGCGAGCAGGGACGCGAGCAGTGCTTCGTCGAGGTTCAGGGCCGCCTCGACGAGCAGGTCCACGTACTCCGACGGGCCCGCTCGGGCTGCGGAGTCGGCGAGGGACGGCGCTGCCGGCAGAACTGCCTCGGCGAGCGGGGGCCACTCCGGTCCGGGGACGTCCCGGGTGCCCGGTGATGTCGCGGTGGGCGCCGCCCAGCCCGGGGCGAGGACGACACGTGCCGCGTCGCCGGTCCTCATGCCCGAGTCGACGAGGTCGCGGACGGTGCGCAGGCGGGCGAGGTCCGCGTCGGTGTAGCGGCGGTGTCCCCCCGCGGAGCGGTGACTGGCGCCGAGGCCGTAGCGACGCTGCCAGACCCGCAGGGTCGCGGGCTCGATGCCGAGTCCGCGCGCGGCCGAGGAGATGGGCACTCCCGGCTCCATCGACCATCACCCGCCCTCGCGCCCGGGACCTGCGGCGCACCACGCCGTGCACCGGGGTCTGCTCCGATCATGCGCGGCGTCCGGCCATCATCGCAGTTCGCCGACCCGGGGTCACATGAGTTGCACCCGATCGACTGTCCGGGAGGAACGTCCGCCAGGGCTCTCGCGACGCCCGAAACTTGGACAGATCTTGAACAACGGTGTGTAACGGCGCGGGCGGTGGCTACCCCCGGCGCATCGGCCGATGCCTGCATCAGTGACCGCCGCAACGGCGCGGCGCCTCAGCGGAAGGACGACGAACGATGGCTGTGAACCTCAAGGACCCGCAGAGCATCTTCGGGGTGACCGTGACCGGTCGCGGCGGAGAGAAGCTCGGCAAGGTGGACGGGATCTACCTGGACAACGACACGCAGCGCCCGGAGTGGGCGGCGGTCAAGAGCGGGCTGTTCGGCTCGCACATCTCCCTCGTGCCGCTGGCCACCGCCGACCTGGCCGGGAACGAGTTGCGGGTGCCCTTCGACAAGGACGCCCTGCAGTCCGCGCCGCACCACGACCCGGACAGGGAGCTGAGCGTCCAGGAGGAGAAGCAGCTCTTCGAGCACTACGGCGTTCCCTACGGGGGCGAGTCCGTCACCGCCCGGACCGGGCAGGGCGGGCAGACCACGCAGGCCGGGTACACGGACAGCGCTTCGGCCGCCGGACGTACCGGCGACCGCATCGAGGACCGCATCGAGGACCGCGCGGGCGATCGCGTCGAGCGCGCGGCCGGCCACGACGTCTCGGGGCCGAACACCGACGACGCGATGACCCGCTCCGAGGAGCGGATGCGCGTCGGCACCGAGACCACCGAGGCCGGGCGGGCCCGGTTGCGCAAGTACGTGGTGACCGAGCACGTCACCCAGACCGTCCCGGTCTCCCACGAGGAGGTCCGGATCGAGCGCGAGCCGATCACCGAGTCGAACGTGGGTGCGGCGACCGACGGTCCGGAGATCTCGGAGGAGGAGCACGAGGTCACGTTGCACGCCGAGCGCCCGGTCACCCAGACCGAGGCCGTACCGGTGGAACGGGTGCGGATGGGCAAGGAGACCGTGACCGAGGAGCAGCAGGTCAGCGGCCAGGTCCGCAAGGAGGAGATCGAGGCCTCCGGGGTCGAGAGCACCGGCCGCACCGGCCGGCGCACCGACGAGCGCTGACCCTCGAGCGCAGTGAACGTGCGGCGGCACCGTCCTTCGGGGCGGTGCCGCCGTCGTCGGGGCCGAGGTGCGTGCGCGGGGTGGCACCACGGTTCCATCGATCGTCGCACCGGCCCGACCCCGTACCGATGCCCCCGACGCCGCTCTGGTCGCGATGCGGTCGCAGGAAGAGGTTGCTCCGGGGGGAGCAGGGGGTAGCCCCCCACCAGGCCTGACCTCGGAGGGGCGGGCCGCACAGGTCACCCACACCGAGAGGTCGGTCCGATGTTCGACGCGTTGCAGAGCCTGCAGAGCGGGTTCACCGCCTTCGTCAACTACCTGCCACAGCTGCTCGGCGCCATCGTCGTGCTGGTGGTCGGGTACCTGATCGCCAAGATCCTGAACAAGCTCATCACCAAGGGCCTGCAGAAGGCCCGGCTGGACGAGCGGCTGACCGCCAACTCCGGCGGCCGCTACGTGGAGAAGGTCAGCCCCGGCGGCAGCCCGGCGCGGCTGGTCGGCGGCGTCGTGTTCTGGGTGATCATGCTGTTCGTGATCTCGGCGGCGATCGCCACCCTGAACATCCCGGCGCTGACCCTCTTCTTCGGCCTCGTGCTGTCCTACCTGCCCCGGGTCATCGCCGCGCTGCTCATCTTCATCGTGGCCGCCGCGGTCGCCGGCGCCGTCGGCGGGCTCGCGCACCGCACCATGGGCGACACCCCGACCGGCCGGATCGTCCGCACCGGTGCGCCGACCCTGGTCATGGCCATCGCCGTGTTCATGATCCTGACCCAGCTGGGCATCGCCCCGGTCATCGTGACCGCCACCTACATCGCCCTGATCGGTGGGCTGGCCCTGGCCGCCGCGCTGGCCTTCGGCCTCGGCGGGCGCGACGCCGCGAAGAACCTCATCGACTCCGGCTACCGCAAGGCGCAGCAGCAGTCCGACACCGTCAGGTCGGACCTGGAGACCGCCCGTGCCCGCGGGGAGGCCGACGCCGCCCGTGCCCGGCAGTACGCCGACCAGCAGACCACCGAGCCGGGTGCCCGCCAGTACCAGGGCTGAGCCGGCTCCGACCGGCCGCGCAGGACGCGCACGCCGGTCACCGACGGACGACGAGGCGGGAGCGCTCGCACGGCGAGCGCTCCCGCCTCCTTTCTGTCCACGCCGTTCGACGTGCGTGTCGTCGAACCCGCCCGGGGCGCTCGTCCGACGAGGTCCGTCCGATCCATGTGACCCGGCCGGGTGGAAGCCACCGCCTCGTCGTGCGGGATCCGCGCCACAGTGATAAGGGCCGCCCTGTGCCTGTCGAGGTGCCGCCGGTAGCGTGATCCGCGTGAGCGGGACGACGGGCGTGTTCACCGAGCGTTCGGCACGGCGCTGGCTGGCCCAGCTCCACGACCAGGTCGGGTGCGCCGGGCTCGTGGCGGCAGCAGCGGTCCCGGGTCTGGCCGCCGTGGTCGACCAGCACGCGGCCGCCGTCCGGGACGCCACCACCATCGGCCTGGAGAGCACGGCGATGATCGCCGGCCTGGCCTTGCTCGCCGGCTACGCGCACGGCGTGCTCACCCACGCCCGTGCCCACGGCTGGCGACCGCCGGCGGACGACCTCACGTCCTGGGAGCGGGCGGACTGGACGAGCCTGCGCCTGGTCGCCGTCTGCGCCCTGGCACCGACCCGTCACCTGCCGCCGCCCCAGCTCCCGCCGTGGGGCCCCTCGGTGGACGGCTCGCGCGCCTGAGCTGCACGTCCTCCTCGTGCGGCGTCTCCGTGCGGACTGCGGGAAACCCTGCCGGTGCGGGACAGCAACGACCCCGAGGATCGTCAGGCCGTGCGGCCGCGGAGCAGACTGTCGCCCGAGTGGCCGGGGTCGCCGTCGTAGGCCTCGATCGAGACGTCGACGGTGTCGAGGACGTCGAGGGGCAGGTCCGCGGGCAGGACGAAGCGCCCGGACCAGGTGCCCGGGCCGTCGGGTGTGAGCGCCCCGAGGGTGTAGAGCCGGGTGGCGGCCGCGTCGATCAGCCAGGCCTCGAGGAACTCCCCGGGTCCGACCTGGGCCCGGCCGACCCGGACGGTGAGGACCCGGCTGCCGTCGACGTCGGCGAGCCCGGTGCTGCCGTCGACCGCGGAGCCTGCGGCGACGGCGACGAGCGGCACCGACGGCGCGTCGTCGGCCCGCCCCTCGCGCAGGGCGGCGATCCCCAGACCGGTGCCGAGACCACCGAGCAGCCCCACCACGAGCGCGGCCGCGACGAGGAGAGCGGGGACGCGCCGCCGGGACGACCTGGCGGGGCGGGCCGGCGCCGGTGCGGCGGCACCGCCGAGCTCCGGGCCCAGCTCACCGGCGACCCGGTCCCACACCTCCGGCGGCGGGTCGTGGAGCGGCTCGCCGTGGTGATCGCCCACGAGCTCCGCGGTGCGCCGCAGGGCCTCGACCTCCTCCCGGCAGGACGGGCAGACGGCGAGGTGGTCGGCGACACCGGGGACCGGGTCACGGGTGAGGGCGGCGGCGACGAGCTCGTCAGGCCCCGGGTGCGGCACCGCCCGCCTCCCATCGTCGCCGTAGCCGGTCCACCCCGCGGCGCAGGTGGCTCTTGACCGTGCCGAGGGGGAGTCCGGTCAGGGTGGAGATCTGCTGCTGGGTGAGATCGTCGTAGAAGGCCAGCCTGATCACCCTACGCTGCTGCTCGGGCAGGCGATCCAGCTCGTCGGCGACGAGCACGGCGTCGACGATCTCGTCGGGGCTGCGCTCCAGCGGCGGCGGAGGGCCGAGGCGCAGGGCCCCGTCGGTCGCCGCGCGGTCGCGGGCCCGCGCGGCGAGCCGGTCGGCGATCTGCCGCCGGGTGATGCCGATCAGCCACGCGCCGAGGCCACCCCGGTCCGGATCGAGGGTCGCGCGCCCCCGCCACGCCCGCACGAACACCTGCTGGGTCACGTCCTCCGCGTCGTGGTGCGACCGGAGGAGGCGCAGGGCCACGGTGTGCACGACCCGGGCGTGCCGGTCGTAGGCGAGCCGCAACGCTCGGGGGTCGCCGTCGCGCAGCCGCCGGGCGAGCTCGTCGTCCGGCCACTGTCCGTCCGGCGGGTCGCCCGAGCGCCTCCGCTGCGGGTCGCGGGACCCGGCACCTGCCGCGCCGCCGGGCAGCGGCACGATCTCCGTCATCGGCCGATCCGTCGGCTGGTCACCGGACGAGCATGGCAACACCGGACGAACCCGGCATGTCGACCTTGACCCGTCACCGCGCATCCGGCACCGCGGTGACGACGACGTTGTCGCGGTAGTCCCGCGTGCCGCGGTCGAACGGGCCGCCGCAGGTCACCAGGGTGAGCCGGGGCGGTCCGTCGCGGCCGAACAACTCGCCGGTCGGCAGCGCGGCCTTCGCCACCCGCCCGACGTCGGCGACCACGTACGCGAGGACGCGTGCGTCGGACAGGGCGACGGTGAGCCGGTCGCCGGGCGAGAGCCGGGCGAGCCCGTGGAAGGCCCCCGGGCCCTGGATCCGGTCGTCGACGTGCCCGGCGAGCACCGCCGAGCCCCGCGGATCGCCGGGCGCCGGCCCGAACCGGTACCAGCCCACCGCCGAGACGTCCTCCGGCACGCTCATCCGCCCGGCGTCGTCGACCCCGACGGGCAGGAGCGGCGCGTCGATCACGGTCGTGTCCGCGCGGTCCACCCGGAGGTGTGTCGGGGCCACGGCCGCCGCCGACCCGCTCGTCCGCGGTGGCCCGCCCGCCGGGGCGGGGGAGACCGTCACCGGCTGCGCCGGTGCGGTGGACCGGGCGGCCCCGATCGACGGGCCCGGCTGGGCCGGGCCCGTCGTCCAGGCCGTCCCGGACCCCACCGCGAGGGTGAGCCCGACGACCAGCGCGGCCGTCGCGGTCCCGCGTCGCGGCCCGTGCGTCCCGCTCATTCAGGAACGGGTCGCCGAGCCTCGCCGCAGCGCCGCCGCGGACAGGCCGACCACCGCGAGACCGGCCGCCACGCCGATCGGCGCCCACCCGTCGGACCCGGACGGCGCGCCGGAGGGTGCGCCGGCCGGCACGCCCGCGGGCGCGCTGTGCAGGCCCTCGACGGTGAACGTGACCAGCTGGAGGTTGCCCGCGCTCAGCGATCCCACCGCGTGCACGAACGTGGCCGTCCCCTCGGCGAGCTGCAGGTCCGCCGGTCCGAGGACCGGTTGGGTCGTGCCGGCCGCGGCGACGGCGGCGGAGAGCGTGCCGGCCGGCACCTCGGCCGCGGCCTGGTTCGGGTTGGTGAGCCCGGTCGGTGCGGGGCTCCCGTCGGCGAGGACGTCCACCGCCGGTGCGGCGGCGGTGTGCCGCACGACCAGCCGCGCCTGCCCGGCCGGGACCGGCGAGACGTCGTCGACGAACGGGGTGAGGGTCGGGGAGCCGCCGGCGTCCAGGTGGGCCGCCAGGGTGACGTCCCCGCCCGCGGGCACGTCGGCCCGCCCGGAGAGCAGCGGCTGCCCGGACCCGTCGGCGGCGTCGGCGGGGAACAGGGCGACCGTGCGGGACCCCGCCGGCAGGTCGACCGGGCCGGCCGCGGTGCCGGGGGCGAAGTCGTCGAGCGCGCGCTGCCCGTCGACATAGACGTCGACGGGGGTGTCGGGGATGCCGTGCACCACGTGGACGCTGCCGGTCTCCTGCGCGGTCGCCGCCGGGGCGATGGCGATCGTGGCCGCACACGCGGCCAGCACACTTCCGACGGCCAGAGCGAGACGTCGCATGGAGGGTTCTCCTGGGAGAGAGGGCGTCGAGCCGTGGCCGCCAGGCCCGACCGGCTCGCTGACATCCCGCACTACCGCCGGGTGCCGCCCGGCGGATGCACCTGCCGGGACTTTCTCCGAGATCGACTTGCGGCTCCCGGCGGCAACCCGGAATCTCTTGACCATCGAGGTTTTCTCGGGAGGGTGAGTCGTCATGACGCGTGTGCTCAAGGACGTCCGCGGCCGGGGTCGGCGGTCCGGCCGGTGGAGCGGCTGGACGGTGGCGCTGGTCGTGCTCGCGGTCGGGCAGCTCGTCGCGGCCCCGCTGATCGCGGCGCTGGGCGGGGGAGGGGTGTTCACCACCGCGGACCGGGCCGGTGAGCCGGCGATCGTGCCGGCCGGCTACGCGTTCTCGATCTGGGTGGTGATCGAGGTCCTGTCGCTGTTGTGGGCGGTGTGGGCGGCGGCGCCGGGCGGGCCGGACCCCGACCTCCGGGTGCGGATCGCGCGTCCGCTCACGGTGGTGTTCGCCGGGTTCACGGCGTGGTTGGTCGCCGCCGAGCTCGAGCCGCGCTGGGCGACCCTGGCGGTGTTCCTGGTGATGCTGGCCGGGCTGCTCGCCGCGACCCGGGTGGCGCTGCGCGAGGCGGACCGTGTCGGTGCGTGGAGCGGGTACGGACGGGCGGTGCTGTGGGGCACGCTGGGGCTCTACCTCGGGTGGAGCAGCATCGCGATCTGGCTGAACCTCACCACGGCCCTCGTCGCGTCCGGGGCGCCGCTCGACGGGGTGGCCGGGCTGCTCGGGCAGGCGGCGGTCCTGGCCGGGGCGACCGCGACCGCCGTGGCGCTGCTCCGCTGGACCGGCGGGCTGCTGCCCTACCTCGCCGCGGTCGTGTGGGCCTTCGCGGGAGCCGTGCTCGGGGCGCGCGGGGCCGGAGAGCCGGTGCTCGCGGTCGGTGCCGCGGTCGGGCTGGCCGTCGTGATCGCCGCCGCGGTCGGGGTGCGACGGCGGCGCCCGCTGCGGCTGGCCGGTCCTCGGCGGCGCCGGCTCGCGGCAGGCTGAGCGGCACCCGGAGCGCGAACCGGGCGCCGCCGGCGGACCTGCGGTGGGCGTGCAACGGCGGTGAAGGCGCCGTGAAACCGGTGGACCCGACCCTCGTCGTCGACGGGCCCACGCGACGAGGGCCGAACCGCCGAGAGGAACGACCATGGACCACGTCGTCACCACGCTGCCGACCGAGCGCCGGCCCGGCTGTCCCTTCGACCCGCCCGCGGAGCTGATCCGGGCCCGCGAGCACGGCCCGATCAGCCCGTACGCCTTCCCCGGCGGGAGGCCGGGCTGGCTGGTCACCGGGTTCGACCTCGTCAGGGCGGTCCTGGCCGACCCGCGGTTCAGCTCGCGCAAGGAGCTCATGCGCCATCCGACGATCGACATCACCGGCATGGAGGTCCCTCCGGCGCCGCCCGGCGAGTTCCTCCTCATGGACGAGCCGCAGCACAGCCGCTACCGGAAGCCGCTGGTGGGCAGGTTCACCGTCCGGCGGATGCGACAGCTCACCGAGCGCGTCGAGCAGATCACCGCCGAGCACCTGGACGCCATGGAGGAGGCCGGGCCACCGACGGACCTGGTGACCGCGTTCCCCACGCCCATCCCCGCCGTCATGATCTGCGAGCTGCTGGGGGTGCCCTACGAGGACCGGGGCTCCTTCCAGGAGCAGGTCGGGTCGTTCATGAGCGGGGAGACGAGCGACGAGGACCTGATGGCGGCCTACACCGCGACCCAGGAGTACCTCGCGAAGCTGGTGGCCGCCAAGCGCGCCGACCCCACCGACGACGTGCTCAGCGACCTCACCGACAGCGACCTGACGGACGAGGAGCTGAAGGGGATGAGCCTGATCCTGCTGGCCGCCGGGCTCGACACCACCGCGAACATGCTGGCGCTGGGCACCTTCGCGCTGCTGCGGAACCCGGCACAGCTGGCCGCGCTGCGCGACGATCCCGGGCTCGCCGACCGGGCCGTGGAGGAGCTGCTGCGGTACCTGAGCGTCGCCAAGACGTTCATGCGGACGGCGCTGGAGGACGTCGAGCTGGGCGGCCGAACCATCGAGGCCGGGACGACCGTCATCCTGTCCTACAGCACCGCCAACCGTGACCCCGAACGCTTCACCGATCCCCACGTGCTCGACCTCCGCAGGCAGGACGGCCCGCACCTGGCCTTCGGCCACGGGATCCACCAGTGCCTCGGCCAGCAGCTGGCGCGCGTCGAGATGCGGGTCGCGTTCCCCGCGCTCCTCCACCGATTCCCGACGCTGCGCCTGGCCGTGCCGGCCGAGGAGGTGCGCCTGCGCCCGGAGACCGCGGACATCTACGGGGTGAAGAGCCTCCCGGTCACCTGGGACGCGTGACGACCCCCGCAGAACGGACACCGCCGTCACCCGGCCCGTACTGGTCGGCCCCCCGATGGGACGAGACGCGTAGGGTCGGAACCTCAGCAGTTGTCGAGGCGCGTACCCGGGTCGCCCGATGAGTCTTCACAGCCGGGGCGCAGGGAGCCGGGAATGGCGACTGGAACCGTCGAGTGGTTCGACCCCCAGCAGGGGACAGGCCTCATCGTCCTCGACGACGGCAGGAAGGTTCCCGTGCGACGAGTCCAGATCGACGGTGGGGGGAGCCAGAGCCTGCACCCGAGCGATCGCGTCGAGTTCGAGTTGCGCGAGTCACCGTCCGGGCTCGTCGCGTCCGGCGTCTACCGGCTCTGACCGATCGCGCCCGGAGGCGCGGTACGAGCGGCACCCTCGGTGCCGCACCCGAACGCGGGCTGCCCCGCGAGAGATCCGAGGCTTGCATGCCCTCCGCCACCAGCGGATTCACCCTGTACGGGGACGTCCCCGCAGCCGACGCGCCCTCCGGCCTGCTCGGCATCGGCCACACCGCTGTCGACCTGCCGACCGGGCGGATCGAGCTCCTCCACCCCCGCGACGCGCTCGACCAGATCTACCAGCAGAACCTCGGCAAGGGCGGCGACGAGCCGCCCTACTGGGCACAGCCGTGGCCGAGCGGGATCGAGCTCGCGCGCGCCGTCTCCCGCGCGGACGTCACCGGGGCGCGCGTGCTCGAGCTCGGGTGCGGCCTCGCCCTGCCGAGCCTCGCCGCGGCGCAGGGCGGGGCGCGGGTCCTGGCCACCGACCGTGCGCCCGGCGCCCTGGCCTTCGCGGCACACAACGCCCGCCGTAACGGCATCCGGCTCGAGGTGGCGCAGTGCGACTGGTCGGACCCCTGGTCGGCGATCGCCGGTGCTCCGTGGGACCTCGTCCTGGCCGCCGACGTGCTCTACCTGCACGACGGACTCGACGCCCTGGGCGCGCTGCTCCCCCGGCTCGTGTGCGGCGCGGGCGAGATCTGGCTCGCCGATCAGGGACGCGCGCCCGCCCGTGACTTCCTCGCCGCGTGCGAGAGGTGGGCGACCGTCGGCACCACCGGCACCGCCGATCCCGAGGTGAGCGTGCACCGGCTCCGCCGAGGTGGACCGCTGCCACGGTGAGCGTGCCCGCGGGCCTGGTCGACAGGTCGCCATGGACGTCGTCCCGGTGGTCCGCGGCGAGGGCGTGCGCTACTTCGGCACGCACCCCGGCACCCTCCTGCTCGACGACCCCGACCAGGTCGTCCAGGGCGACCGCGTCCTTCACGGTCAGGCGGTGAGCCGGCGCCTCCACCGGTCGGCGTCGTGCCCCCGGCGGCCAGGGCGTGGCGGTCGTTGCCGTCACCCCCTCGCCCAGTTCGGCTCCGCCTTGTTCTTGACTCAGCCCGGCTCCGTTCGTCTACACTTACCGTTTGTGACGGCTAACGGAGATGCGGGACTGGGGCTGCTCGGCGACCCCAGCCGCCGAGCCATCTTCGAGCTGCTCGCGCGTCGGCCCAGCTCGGTGCAGCAGCTCGCCGACGAGTTGCCGATCAGCCGACCGGCGGTGTCGCAGCATCTGCGGGTGCTGCGCGAGGGCGGGCTGGTCGTCAGCCGCGCGGAGGGCACGCGCCGGATCTACCGGCTCAACCCCGAGGGCGTCACCGCGTTGCGGACCTGGCTGGACGGGGTCTGGAGCGACGCCCTCACCGACTTCCAGAAGACGGCCGAGGCGACCCCGCCCGACTGGGGAACCGACCCGGCCACCGGCCCCGGGAGCGAGGAGAACCCATGACCGGCACGGCCCCGATCCCGCCCATCACCGGCACGGTCTCCCTGGCGGTCCCGGTCGAGCGCGCCTTCGAGGTGTTCACCGCCTCGGTCGACGCGTGGTGGCCGCACCAGTACCACATCGGGCAGGCCGAACTCGCCGAAGTCGTGCTCGAGTCCGGCGTCGGCGGGCGCTGGTTCGAGCGCGGTGTCGACGGCAGCGAGTGCGACTGGGGCCGGGTGCTCGTCTGGGAGCCGCCCCACCGGTTGGTGTTCACCTGGCAGATCAACGGCTCCTGGCAGTTCGATCCGGACCCGGCCAAGGCCAGCGAGATCGAGGCCCGGTTCACCGCCACCGGCCCGCAGGAGAGCGTGGTCGAGGTCGAGCACCGCTACTTCGAACGCCTCGACGGCGGCCGGAACATCAACGACGCGATCAACGGCGGTGGCGGGTGGGCGCTGCTGCTGGACGGGTTCGCCAAGATCGTGGCTGCCCAGCGGGCCGACCGATGACGCGCACCGGCCGCCCCGACTACATGGCCATGGCGATGGCCGAGCGGGCCGAGATCACCGACCTGCTGGCCTCCCTCACCCCGGAGCAGTGGAAGGCACCGACGCTCTGCGAGGACTGGCGGGTCCGCGACGTCGTCGCCCACATGTTCAGCTACGACGAGCTCGGCACGATCGGGCTGATCAGACGCTTCGCGAGGGGCCGGTTCACGCGCGGCGGCCCGAACGCACTCGGGCTGGCCGACTACGCGGACCGCAGCCCCGATGAGCTCGTCGCCCTGGCCAGGGCGCACCAGCGTCCCCGTGGACTCACGGCGGGATTCGGTGGACGCATCGCGCTGACCGACGGCACGATCCACCACCAGGACATCCGCCGACCCCTCGGGCTGCCTCGTCATCTCCCGGCCGAGCGGCTCGCCGTCGTCCTGGAGTTCGCCAGGACCGCCCCGACGATCGGTGCGAGGAAGCGCATCCGCGGACTGACCCTCACCGCGACCGACCTGGACTGGACCACCGGCGAAGGTCCCGAGGTGTCGGGGCCGGGCGAGGCGTTGCTCATGGCGCTCGCCGGCCGCCGCGGAATCACCGGTGACCTGTCCGGGCCCGGGCTGCCCGAGCTCGCCGAACGCATCGGCGGCTGAGACCGCGAGTGGACTCGGATCGCCGGCGGTCGGACCTGACGGTGGGGAGATCTGAACCGCGGACGAGTCCACGGCGCCAGGCCACCGGGCTGTGGAGCCGTGGAGGGCCCGAGGCTCACGCCTTCTCGAGCGCTTCCCCGAAGGTCCGGAGGAGTCGCAGGTGCCGCTGACGGGAGAGCAGATGTCCCGCGCCGATCGCGGCGGCCACCGGCCACTCGAGGATCCCGACGGCGGCCAGGGTGGCCAGACCACCGAGCCAGGCCAGCGCGTCGAGGGCGGGCAGCCGAACGGTCCCCAGGCCCGCGATCTCGACCCTGACCGAGTTCTCCTGCATGTTCTTCTCGATCGCGCGCAACAGCTCGCCGTGGCCGACCCGGATGACGGGCGTCTCGTTGGCGGTCGCCGGCGGTTCCTGTGCCGCGTCGACCGGCGTGGTGGTCGTTGACATGGGCGGTCCTCCTCGTCCAGGCCGCGGGCGGACCCGGTGGGACGGTGAAGGCCGCTCAGCGTGCCTGCGTCGGACCTCCGCGACATCGTCCACCCCAGGTGAGTGCTGGTGAGGCAGCGAGGGCCGCCACCACTGCGACCTGTGGAGCGGAGCGCTCAGCTGCTCCGGGCGACGTCGGGCGCGCTGCGCCCCGGCCCTGCCGAGGACGGTCAGACCGTGCCGGCGATCCAGCGGGGGCGCGGGGCAGAGCCGGCAACGGCTCCACGTCCGGAGGCTCCGAGCAACCCGGATCACCGGTTCGAGCCGGCTCCTGGGGGAGACAGCGGCAGCCGCAGGACGATCTCGCCGTCGTCGTCGACCTCGCCGGTCGGCTCGAAGCCGAACTTCCGGTAGAACGGGCCCGGGTCGCCCGGGCCCGGCTCGTAGCTGGTGAGCAGCTCGTCGGCACCCTCCTCCCGCACGAGGTCGGCGATCCGGGTGAGCACCGCCCGACCGATCCCGCGCCCCTGGTACCGCTTGTCGACGAGCAGCCTCCACAGGAAGTAGTCCGGCGCGTTCCACGAGAGCATCACGAATCCGACCGGCTCGTCGCCGAGGTAGACGGCTCGCGCCCACGGCCGGGCCTCCGGCTCCGCCGCGGCGTCCTCGAGCGACTCGGTGACGGAGGCGACGAACCGTCGCTGCTCACGCCGGACCCGGAGGGCGCGCACGCGTTTCCGGTTGTCGTCGGTGATCTCCCGCAGCTGCACGGGTGGAGACGTCATGCCGAATCCGTTCCGAGCCGATACACCGGCTCGCGCTCGGTGGATCCTCTCGGGCGGTCGCCGCAGGCGATCGTCGCCTGAACGAATCCCGCGGGTGCGGGGTGCGGTCCCAGATCGAGCACGCCGGCCACTCTGGCCCTGTCGACTCGGTGTGCTGCAAGGGGCGAACGGCCCTTCCCGGTTCGTCGGTCTCGGCGCGGGTGCAGCACGAGCGTCCCGGCCGCATCGCGGCGCCGAGCCAGGTGCTGTCCACGCTGGACTGTCCGACGGAATGCTCCGAGGCGGTCGGGGGGCCGGATCCGCTCGTCGTCGGCCCGCCGTCACGCACCGGCCGGATGAAGGGGCGATGGTGTCGGGACCGCACACACGGCCGACGATCCCGGCGGGCCGCTCACCCGGCCCGGTGCACGGACCTGGCGGTAGCGCCAGGCGCCGGTGATGTCGGGGAGCTCCTCGACCCGCTTGTAGACGGCGCCGCGACCGGAGGTCGAGTCCGTCCAGAACAGGCTGGGGAGCGGGATGGACATGTAGCCGTACCGGACGACCTGGCCGCGAGCCGGACCGTCCTCGAACCGAACGTTCACCGCCATGCACCGAGTGTGCGCGTGTGGGGGCCGGCAAAGCTACGCATACCTGGCCGAGTCGGCAGGAGCAGGAGCGCGCCGACCGGCTGGAGGCCGAGGTCGTCCCGGCGGGAAGCGGGTCACCCTCCCCGCGACGCTGCTGGGTGAACTGCCGTCACGCAGGCAGCAGGAACCACAGCCCCGTCATGGCCGTGGCGATCAGCAAGGCCATCGTCAGCAGGGCACCGAGCATCCGGTCGCGCGCCATCCGCCGAGTCTGCGCGGGCCGGGTGAACGGCGGGTGGCGTCGAGCGACGATGTTCACCGTTGTGCTCCTGCCCTCGGGCGGCGACCGGCTGAGCCGAGCTCGGCGTTCCGCGTCGTCGACGAGCCCTGGTGGCGCCGTCAGGCCTCGATGAAGATCAGGTCCTCGGGTGGGTGGGTCATGCGGACCTGTTGCCCCTGGATCTCGAGGACGTTGTCGAAGCCGGTGACGGCGGCGGTGCTCGCGATGACCAGCCGGTCGTCGACGGTGGCGAGGTAGGCGGGGAAGCCGCCGAGCGAGGCGTCGCCGTCGCCGAGGGCAAGGTAGTCGACGAGGCGGCGGAAGAGCTTGGGCAGGATCACGGCCTGCTCGGTGAGCGTCTCGAGGCCGGTGACGGTGAACCCGGACTCGGTCACGTCCTCGGCCCAGATTCCGCGGCGCGCGTCGCGGGCGCGGCGACAGGCGTCGGTCAGCGCAGCACGGAGGTCCGGGAAGAGCTTGCTGTAGTACGTCGGGTAGACCAGCCCGGTGTCGAGCATTCCGCTGTTGGCGCTGCCTGCCAGATCCTCGGGTCGGACGAACACCGACTCCAGGTCGGCGTGGGCGCTCTCGCCGCCGAAGGCGAAGGCCACGCAGCGGCCGTACTTGTCGGCGAAGCGGGTGAGGATGTAGCCCGGCACGCGTTCCGGGATGGACGAGACGACCGTCTGGTCGTCGCGTTCGACCTCGGTGAAGCCGAGCAGCCGGGGGAGCAGGGCGGCGGCCTGCTCGGCCAGCCGGATCGGCTGGTGCAGTTGGCCGAGGCCGCCGACGCGGGGGCTGTAGTGGGTCTCGAGGGAGTCGATGCCCTCGAGCCGCAGCTGGGCGCCGCCGGTGCTGCTGGTGCGTACGGCGATTCCGGCTCTGGCGAAGGCGTCGGGATCTGCGGGGTGGAAGCGGATGGAATCCCCGTCCGGAGCGGCGCCGACGATGCGGAAACCGCCCTTGATCAGCGTCAGTGGCACGGGGTTCACCCTCCTCCGTCTCCTCCGTCGCGGCACGCCGGGCGAGCCCTCGTGCCGGGCCCGGGGAGGGTCGTCATCGGCTGTTCATCGACTCGTCCGGCGCGCCGGTTGCCACGGCGGCGCCTCGCCGCGTCGCTGAGGCCCGCCACCCCCGTCAGCCGACCCGGTGGTAGCGCCACACGCCGTCGGGTCCCGGGGCGTCGGTGCTGCTGTGGTAGACCGCCTCCACGCGGCCCGACTCTCCGCTCACGCCAGGCTCGGCAACGCCGTGCTCAGGTACGTGTAGTCCTCGGTCCGGCCCACCGCCGGTCCGTCCTCGAAGGTGCTAGAGCCAGCCCTTGCGGCGCAGTCCGAGGTAGAGCAGCCCGCCCAGGACGAGGATCAGCAGGCTGCTGGTGACGAAGCCCCAGGGCTGTTCGAAGCCGGGGTAGGGCACGTTCTGCCCGTACCACCCGGTGATCGCGGTGGGCACGGCGATGATCGCGGCCCAGGCGGCGAGCTTGCGGGTGATGACGTTGAGCTCGTTGCCCTGCTCGTTGAGGTTGCTCTCGAGGATGCTGGCCACGTGGTCGCGGGTGCTGTCGACCGTCTCGGCGGCGCCCAGGACGTGGTCGTAGACGTCCTGGAAGTAGGGCGCGATGGTGGGGTTGGTGAGCGGGATGTTCTCGTCGTCGCGCAGCAGCCGGTTCACCACCTCGCGCAGGGGGACGGTGACTCGGGCGCCGCGTCCCACCGGGCGAGCACGCTGTCGATGTCGAAGTCGGTCTTGCGGACGGTGATGAGGGCCCGGGCCGTGACGAACGCGCTCATCTCGCTGGTGACGAGCGCGCAGCCGTCCTCGTCGAGGTCGACGGCGTAGAGGTTGACGAACAGGTGGGACTGGTAGCGGTCGAGCTTGGGGCGTTGCCGGTCGACGACCGCGTCCTCCACCGCGAGGGGATGCAGCCCGAACTCCGCGATCAGGATGCCGAGGTCGGACTCGTCGGGATCGTGCAGGTCCAGCCAGACCACGGCGTCGTCGTGCGCGTCGAGGTGTCCGCGGATCTGCTCGGCCGGGAAGCCCTCGTCGACCAGTTTCCCGGCCCGGTACAGCCGCGTGCGGGTCGCGCAGCGGGGTGGCTCCGCGGTCGTCACGCTGGGTGCGCGTCCTCCCGGGGTGTGCGGATCGCCAGGGGCGGGCTCCGGTTCGGGTACCGGGCGCGGACCTGTCATGGATCACGTCCTTTCCACGCGGGTGTCGGAGCGGCCACGGCTCCCGGGACGACGTTCAGTACCTGGCAGTCCGCCGCGTCAAATGTGTCCGGCGGCTGCCCGACGGCCGACCCACGGGCACCCCGATCCCGCGTGACAGCTCGACCGGGCCGCGGAGCGCCTCGGCTCCGGGCGGGTGCGTTCAGGCGGACGGGTTGGGCTCTTCGTCGGGCTGGCTGCTGGTGCGCCGGCAGGAACTCGCCGAGCGGCGCCGGACGTTCGGGTGGTCGGCCGGGCATCCGCCGACATCAGCAGGTCCGCTGTGGTTCGCTGACGGGCCATCTCGAGAAGAGATGTCCGATCGGATCTCGGGGTTCGGCGAGGTGAATCGTGGCGGGTAGGGCGAGGCAGGCCGAGAAGACCGCCGGAGCGGGCGGGGCGCAGGCCGCCGGTACACAGACCGAGGAAGGCACGTCCCCCACCGGGACGTCGACGGGGCAGAAGCCGTCCGAGACCGAGCAGGTCCGCCCTGACCAGCCCGGCGAGGGGCGCTTCGAGGGGCGCCGCGCGGCGACGGTGAACCTGCCGTTCGTGACGGCTCAGTTCCGGGCGCCGGATCTGCACGCGCCGAAGCGGGAGGACCTCGAGGCTGCGGCGCGCGGCGCCCGGTCGATGCTGCCGTCGGGCAGGTCCCTGCTGTTCATGGGCGGCCTGGCGGTGACCGCGGTGGCCGGGGTCATCGAGTGGCCGGTCGCGGCGGCCATCGGGATCGGGAGCGCGCTCGCCAGCCGGGGCAAGGTGGACGTCGCGCCGCGCGGGCCGGAGCAGCCGGTACGCGCGGAGGTCGCCGACACGTCCGGCGCGAATGGTGGAGAGACGAGCGGCACGTCCTGATCGTCTCCGGCCGGGCCGCCCGAGACCCGGCACGTCTCACCCGATCGCATCCGCGGCGGTCCGGAGCGGCTCGCCCTTCCGGAGAGTGGCCCCGGTCCGCCGCCCGGATCGCTGCGTCCGCGGGAGTCCCGGTGCTGCAACGCGTGCTCGACGTAGCGGCCGTCGCCGTCGGCACTGTCGCGGGCACGGCCGTGGCCACGGCGAACGGCGTGACCGAGCTGATCTCCGCGGTGGGGACGGGGATCGGGTCCGGTTCGCCGGAGCGCGTCCACCTTCCCCTGCGCGGGGTGCATACGGATCCGGACGCGGCCGTGAGGGCCGAGGCGGGGATCGCGCGGCACGAGGCCGTTCGCCGTGCCGAGGTGAACGCCGTCCTCGGCACCGTCATGGTCGAGTTCGACCCGGGATCGGCGGGGGAAGCCGAGATCGAACGCGTGGTCCGCGCGGTGGAGCAGGACAGCGGGCTCGCCGAAGCACCGCGGTCCGGGCGCGAACACCCCGGACACCCGGCTCGCGCGCTGCGCGAGGCCGCGCTGGTGGGCCTGCACACGACGGGCCTACTCTACACCGCGATCGGGCGGGCCGTACCGGTCCTGCCGATCACGGTGCCGGGGTCGATCGTGGCGTTGATCGACGCGACACCTCGACTGCGCGGTGTGCTGGCGCAGGCGCTGGGCGAGGCGGCGACCGACGTGCTGCTGGGTGGGGCGTCGGCGATCTCCAACGCCGCCGGGCGGCGCCCGGTCGGATTGGCGGTGGACGCGGCGCAGCGGTACGTCGTCCACCGGGAGGCCCAGTCACGACGGCGGGCGTGGGCCGCGTGGGAGACCGCGCTGGCCGAGCAGGAGAGCGGACACCGGGCCGAGGCGGTGCCGGCGCGGTCCCGGCCGGTGTCGGTACCGCCGGGACCGGTGGAGACGGTGAGCGAGTGGGCGACCGGCCTCACCCTGGGCGGCGGGCTCCTACTGGGTCTCACCGGACCCGTCCCGCTCGCGAGCACGGCCCTCGCGGTCGGTGTGCCCAAGGCGGCGCAGGTGGGCCGGCAGGCGTTCGCCGCGCGGCTCGGCCGTGACCTGGCGGAGCGGGGAAGCCTGGTCCTCGACGGGGCGGCGCTGCGGCGGCTGGACAGGGTCGACACGATCGTGCTCGACGTCGACCTGCTGTGCACCGGCCGATACGTCGTCACCGAGGTGGTGCCCGTGGCCGGGTCGGCGGAGGACGAGTCGTCCGAGCTCGTCGAGCGGGCCCACGACCTCGTCGACCTGCGCAGGCCGAGGCGTAGTCGCACCCGCGAGGGCTGGGCGGTCGTGCCCCTCGACGACCCGGCTGCACTGCCGTCGCAGGCCCACGAGGCCGCGGCGGAGCTGGCCCGGCGCTCCTCGGTCGTCCTGGCCCTGCGCCGTGCGGACGAGGTCCGCGCCCTGGTCGCGGTGGAGGACGAGCTGGACCCCTACGCCGAGGCCGTCGTCGCCGCGGCCGGGCGTGCGGGGCTGGTGCTGGTGGCCGGGCCGCGGCAGCTGGCCAGGCGCCTGGACGCCGACGGTCAGGTGCCGGGAGGAGCGGAGCTCGCCGACTCGGTGACCCGACTGCAGACCGACGGGCATGTCGTCGCACTGGTCAGCCGGCGCACCACCGCGCTCGACGCCGCCGACGTCGGGGTCGGGCTCGTGCCGGGACGCCGGAGCGGTCCACCGTGGACCGCGGACGTCCTCGCCGGCACGGCGGCCGAGGTGTGCCTGGTGCTCGACGCCGTCTCCCCGGCGCACCGGACCAGTCGCCGGGCCGCGCAGCTCGCGATCGGTGGATCGGTCCTGGGCGGTGTGCTGGCGCTCCTGGGGCCACCCACCGGTGCGGGCGGCCGGGCGGCGGCGGCCGTGCACACCGCGGCCCTGCTCGCCCTCGGGTACGGGACGTGGTGCGGCTCGGATCCGGGCCGACGGCCGGGTCCGGTGCCCTCCGACCGGACACCGTGGCACGCCATGTCGGCCCGCGCGGTACTGGACGCGGTGGAGACTTCTCGCGGCGGGTTGTCCGAGCAGGAGGCGCGCCGCCGGCAGCAGGACCGGCCCTCGCCCGCGGAGCGGTCGGAGGTCGGCCTCGTTCGCGCCTCGGTGGAGGAGCTGGCGAACCCGGTCACCCCGGCGTTGGGCGCCGGGGCGGGGATCTCGGCGGTCACCGGCTCGCTGCTGGACCCGCTGCTGATCCTCGGCGTGCTCGCGCTCAACGGCCTGATCGGCGGGGTGCAGCGGGTGAGTGCGCAGCGGGCGCTGCGCACGCTGCACCGCAGCAGCGCCACCCGGGTGCGGGTCCGGCGCGGCGAGACGGAGGACGAGCGGCGCAGTGACGAGCTCGTCCGCGGCGACGTGATCCGGCTGCACGCCGGCGACGCGGTGCCCGCCGACTGCCGGGTCCTGTCGGCGCACGACCTGGAGATCGACGAGTCCTCGCTGACCGGGGAGTCGGCACCCGTGGCGAAGTCGGTCCGGGCGAGCAGCGCCCGCACCCTGGCCGACCGGCACTCGATGCTCTACGAGGGCACCGTCGTCGCGGCCGGGCGGTGCGAGGCCGTCGTCGTGGCGACCGGGACGTCCACCGAGGTCGGCCGCACCCTCCGCCGCGACGGCGAGCAGGCCCCGCCGACCGGGGTCGAGATGCGGTTGCACGAGCTCACGGCGCGGGTCCTCCCGCTGACGGTCGGCGCCGGCGTGCTGGTGATCGCGATCGACCTGCTCCGGCGGCGACCGGTGCGGGCGGCGCTGACCCGGGCGGTCGGCCTGGCCGTGGCCGCCGTGCCGGAGGGCCTGCCCTTCGTCGCCACCGTGGCCGAGCTCGCCGCCGCGCGCCGGTTGTCGGCCCGCGGCGCCCTGGTCCGCAACTCCTCGACCATCGAAGCCCTCGGGCGGGTCACCGCACTGTGCTTCGACAAGACCGGCACCCTCACCGAAGGCCGGATCACGCTGCGCCAGGTCTCCGACGGCACCGCCTCGGCCACCGTGGACGATCCGTTGCCCGAGGGGCTGCGCGACGTCGTGGCCGCCGCCGTGCGGGCCAGCCCGTTCCGCGCCGATCCCCGCCAGGTCGCCCACCAGACCGATCAGGCCGTCCTGCGCGGTGCGGAGCTGCTCGGGATCAGCGCCGAGAACGGGCACGCGCTCGTCGAGCAGCTCGACGAGCTGCCGTTCGAGACCCACCGCGGCTACCACGCCACCCTCTGGCGCGGTCGCAGCGGCAGCCGGATCAGCGTGAAGGGCGCGCCGGAGGTCGTCCTGCCGCTGTGCACGGCGGGGGCCCGCGGCGGCGGGACGTCGGCACCGGACGCCCGGGCCGGGATCGAGGCCGAGGTCGACCGGTTGGCCCGGCAGGGGCATCGGGTGCTCGCCGTCGCGCAGCGCCGTGTCCCCGACCAGGATCGGCTGGCCGAGGCCGACGTGACGGACCTGGAGTTCCGTGGCCTGGTCGCCCTCGTCGACCCGGTCCGGCCGACGGCGGCACGCTCGGTCGCGACGCTGCGCGGCGCCGGGGTCGACGTCGCCATGATCACCGGCGACCACCCCAGCACGGCGCGGTCCATCGCGGCCGAGCTCGACCTGCTCGACGGGCGCGACGTCCTGACCGGTGCCGACCTCGACCGGCTCGACGACGCCCGGCTCGTCGAGGCCCTGCCCCGCACGGCGGTCTACGCCCGGGTCACCCCGGCGCAGAAGGCACGCATAGTCCGGCTGCTCCAGCAGAACGGCCACACGGTCGCGGTCACCGGCGACGGGGCCAACGACGCCCCCGCGATCCGCCTGGCCGACGTCGGCATCGCGCTCGGGACCCGCGCCACCCCGGCCGCCCGGGAGGCCGCCGACGTCGTGATCACCGACGACCGGATCGAGACGCTCACCGACGCCGTCGTCGAGGGCCGCGGCATGTGGTCCTCCGTGCGGGACGCGCTGTCGATCCTGCTCGGCGGCAACCTCGGTGAGATCGCCTACACTCTCGGCACCGGGATCATCGGCGGCCCGGGCGCGCTCAACGCCCGGCAGCTGCTGCTGGTCAACATGCTCACCGACGTCCTGCCGGCGATGGCCGTCGCCGTCCGGCCCCCGCCCGAGGTGAGCCCCGAGGCGCTGCTCGCGGAAGGCCCCGAACGGTCCCTGGGGCGCTCGCTCAACCGGGACATCGCCGTCCGCGCGAGCATCACCGCCGTCACGGCCACGGCTGCATGGCTGCTCGTCCGGCCGGTGAGCACGCCCCGCCAGGCCGGCACCACCGGGCTCGTCGCACTCGTCGGCGCGCAGCTGGGACAGACCCTCGCCGTGCGGGGACGCACCCCGCTCGTCGCCCTCGCGGTCGTGGCCTCGCTGGCCCTGCTCGCGGTCGCCGTGCAGGTGCCCGGCCTGAGCCACGTCGTCGGCTCCCGCCCGCTCCTGCCGCACCAGTGGGCCGTGGCGCTGGGCGCCGCTGCCGGCGCCGGCCTTGCTCAGCTCGTCGCCCAGGGCTTCACCGACCGCGCAGGTGCCCGCTTGTCACCCGACCGTCACCGGGAGGCCGATCAGCGGGCGCCCGGCCGTCATCGCGACGGGTGACGCTCGGTCCTCCTCGTCGGAAGGGTGGACATGATGAGCGAGATCCTGACGGCCGTCCTGGTGACCGCCGCCGCGGCGCTGCTGGAGCGCCTCGCCGTGCGCCTCGCCCGTACGCTCTGGGGTGCTCTCCGCCCTGCCGCTGTATAGGTCCACGGACCGGTGCGCGGGCCCGCACCGCCGACCGCCCGCCCCCGGTGTGTAGTTGACGCCCGCCTCGTCAAGCATGGGTTGACGGCGATGCCCGGTCGGCCTGCTCCGCGTCCTCACCCATCGTCATGACGACGTCAGTCGCTCAGCTGTCGCCCATGCCGCTCGCCGGGATGCTCGGGATCCCGTTCACGGCTGCACCGAGTCCGCGGCGACCTCGTCGGGCGAGCAGGCGGTTCCACCGCCGACGACGCCGCGGCTCGCGACCCGTGGAGCCGGCGCCATGGGCAACGAGATGACGGTGGTGAGTCCCCCTCCGGGGGTGTCCTCGGCGGTGAGGGTGCCGCCCATGACCTCGGTGAGGCCGCGCGCGACGGACAGCCCGAGCCCGACCCCGCTGGTCGCCCGGCGGTCGCCGAGCCGTTGGAAGGGCGCGAAGAGCTTCTCGCGCTGCTTCTTGGGCACCCCGGGTCCGGAGTCGACGACCCGCAGCTCGGCGCGGCCCTCGTGGGCGCTGGCCCGCAGGACGACCGGGGCGCCGCCGCCGTGGCGGAGGGCGTTGTCGACCAGGTTCGCGACGACGCGTTCCAGCAGCCCGACGTCGGCGGTCACGTCGGGCAGGTCGCCCGGGATCTCCAGGCGGACCCGGGGGCCGTCGGGCACGCTGAGCAGGGCCCGGGCGGCCACCTCGTCGTAGCCGATGCGTTCCAGCAACGGCGCGACGGCGCCGGAGGCCAGCCGCGAGGAGTCGAGGAGGTTGTCGACGAGGCCGGTCAGCCGGTCCGCGGACTCCTCGACCGTCTCGAGCAGCTCGGCCCGGTCCGTGCCGGACAACCGGAGCAGCGGATCGCGCAGGCTGTTGATGGCCGCCTTGATGGAGGTCAGCGGACTTCGCAGGTCGTGGCCGACCGCGGAGAGCAACGCCCCGCGGGTCTCGTTGATCTCGGCGCGCCGCTGGGCGCGCAGCGCTTCCTCACTCGCGCGTTGGCTGCGTAGCGCGAGCAGGGCCTGCCCGCCGACGGTCTCCATGAGCCGTCGGTCGTGGGCGGGCAGCGCGCGGCCGGTGCCGATCAGGTGCAGCCCGGGTTCGACGGCGACGTCGACCTCGGCGTCCTCGGGCCGGCCGCACTCCGGTGGGCCCGAGGTGGCGACTCGCCGCCACTCGCCGTCCTCGTGCTCGAGCAGGGCGACGCAGCGTAGCCCCCAGGCCTCGCGGACCTTCTCCAGCAGGCGGGGCAGCGGGTCGGCGCGGGTCAGGACGGTGCGGGCGAACGAGGCCAGCAGAGCCGCCTCGGTGCGTGCCCGCGCGGCCTGCTCCCCGCGCCGGGCCGCCCGGTCCACCACCAGCGCGACGAGCACGGCGACGATCAGCATCGCGACGACGGTGATCGCGTTCTCCGGTTCGGAGATGGTCAGCGAGTACAGCGGCGGGGTGAGGAAGAAGTTGAGCAGCAGGCCGCCGAGCAGGGCGGCGAGCAGCGCCGGACCGAGCCCGCCGACCAGCGCCGCCACGATGGTGGCCAGGAAGAACAGCACGACGTCGGTGGAGAGCCCGACGATCTCGTAGAGGGACGCGCCGATCAGGGTCGCCGCGGCCGGGCCCAGCACCGCCAGCACCCAGCCCAGGACGCGGCGGTCGAGCGGGACCGCGCTGTGCAGCCGGGGCAGCCGGAGCGCGGAGGCGCCGGCGGCGGCGTGGGTGACCATGTGGACGTCGATCGAGCCCGACTCCTGGACGACGCGGGCTCCGATGCCCTCGTCGAACAGGCGGGCCAGCCGGGAGCGCCGGGAGGTGCCGAGCACCAGCTGGGTGGCGTTCACCCCGCGGGCGAACTCGAGCAGGGCGTCGGTGACCCCGCCGGCGCCGCTGTCGCCGACGACGGTGTGGAAGCTGGCGCCGACGTCGTCGGCCAGTTTCCGGAGTGCGGTGGTGGCCCCGACCGGTGCCCCGGCCAGCCCGTCACCGCGCAGCACGTGCACGGCGAGCAGGTCCGCCTGGCCGGCCCGCTTGGCGATCCGGGTGGCCCGGCGCAGCACGGTCTCCGACTCCGGGCCGCCGGTGAGGGCCACGACCACGCGTTCGCGGGTCTCCCAGGTCTCGGAGATGCGTTTCTCGGTGCGGTAGCGCTGCAGCGCCGTGTCGACCTCGTCGGCCACCCAGAGCAGGGCGAGCTCGCGCAGCGCGATCAGGTTGCCGACCTGGAAGTAGTTGGCCAGGGCGGCGTCGACCTTCTCGGCGGCGTAGACGTTGCCGTGCGCCATCCGCCGGCGCAGGGCCTCGGGGGTGATGTCGACCAGCTCGATCTGCTCGGCGCGGCGGACGAACTCGTCGGGGACGGTCTCTCGCTGCCGGACCCCGGTGATCTTCTCCACGACGTCGTTGAGCGACTCGAGGTGCTGGATGTTGACCGTGGACAGCACGTCGATGCCGGCGTCGAGGAGCTCCTCGATGTCCTGCCAGCGCTTGGGGTTGCCGGAGGCGGAGCTCGCGGAGCCGGCCATCCGGTCCGAGCCCGGCGCGTTGGTGTGGGCCAGCTCGTCGACCAGCACGACCTCCGGGCGGCGGGCGAGCACGGCGGCCACGTCGAGCTCCCCGCCGAACCGGGTGGGGCGGCGCGGGACGATCTCCAGGCCGTCGAGCAGCTCGGCGGTCCTCGCGCGGTCGTGGGTCTCGACGAGCCCGACCACCACGTCCGTCCCGCGCTCCTTGCGGCGACGGGCCTCGCACAGCATGGCGTAGGTCTTGCCGACCCCCGGCGCGGCGCCCAGGTGGATCCGCAGCTCACCTCGTTGCTGCACCTGTCCTCCCGGCGCCGCTCCGGTGGTCACGTCCCCACCCCGCTCGTGCGAGACCCGCTCATCTCACCTCACCGGCCTGCCCGCTGTGCGGCGGCGACCGCCAGGTTGAGCTCGGTGACGTTCACGGTCGGCTCGCCCAGGAACCCGAGTATGCGCCCGTCGGTCGCCTGCGCGACCAGGTCCCGGACCCGGTCGACGGGCAGCCCGGCGACCCGCGCGACGCGGTCGACCTGCAGCGCGGCGTAGGCCGGGCTGATGTCCGGGTCCAGCCCGGAGGCCGAGGCGGTGACCGCGTCGGTGGGCACGGCCTCGGGCGCGACGCCCTCCCGCCGGGCGATCAGCGCGCGCCGCTGGGACACGGTGTCGAGCAGGTCGGTGGAGTCGCCGGCCTTGTTGGAGCCGCCGGAGGTGCTGGTGTCGGCCGGGCCGAGCACGTCCTCGGACGAGGCCGCGGGCCGGGTGTGGAAGTAGGGGTCGGCGGCGGGGTCGGCGGGGACCGGGTCGACGCCGATCAGCGAGGATCCGACGACGGTGCCGTCCCGGGTGACCAGCGAGCCCTCGGCGTGACCGGAGAGCCCGGGGAGCCGGGAGACGCCCCAGACGACGAGCGGGTGGACGATGCCGCAGAGCACCGTGAAGAGGAGCAGCAGCCGCAGACCGGTTCCGGTCTGCCTGCGCAGTGTGGAGAGCATCAGATTCCCGGGACCAGTCGGACGAGGAGGTCGATGAGGAAGATGCCGGCGAACGGCGTGACGACGCCGCCGAGGCCGTAGACCAGCAGGTTGCGGCGCAGCAGGCTCGACGCCGAGGAGGGCCGGTAGCGCACGCCGCGCAGGGCCAGCGGGATCAGCACGATGATGACCAGCGCGTTGAAGATCACCGCCGAGGCGATCGCGGACTGCGGCGAGTGCAGGCCCATGACGTCGAGCAGCCCGAGCGAGGGGTACAGCGCGGCGAACATCGCGGGCAGGATCGCGAAGTACTTCGCCAGGTCGTTGGCCACGGAGAAGGTGGTCAGCGCCCCGCGGGTGATCAGCAGCTGCTTGCCGATCTCGACGATGTCGATGAGCTTCGTGGGGTCGGAGTCGAGGTCGACCATGTTGCCGGCCTCCTTGGCCGCGGCCGTCCCCGAGTTCATCGCGACCCCGACGTCCGCCTGGGCGAGCGCGGGCGCGTCGTTGGTGCCGTCGCCGGTCATCGCGACCAGCCGCCCGCCCTCCTGCTCCGTGCGGATGTAGGCCATCTTGTCCTCGGGCGTGGCCTCGGCGAGGTGGTCGTCGACGCCCGCCTCGGCGGCGATCGCGCGCGCCGTGCGGGGGTTGTCGCCGGTGACCATGACCGTGCGGATGCCCATGGCCCGCAGCTCGGCGAACCGCTGCGCGATACCCGGCTTGACGACGTCGGACAGCCGGATCACGCCCAGTACCCGGGCGTCCTCGCCGGTGGGCGAGGCGGCCTCGACGACGACCAGCGGCGTTCCGCCCTCGTCACCGACGGCGTCGGCAAGGCGGGACACCTCTGCCCAGGCGGCGGAGTCCGCCGAGCCGGCCCACGCCTGCGCCGCGCTCGCGGCGCCCTTGCGCACGGAACGGCCGGGCAGGTCCAGCCCGGACATCCGGGTCTGCGCGCTGAACGGCACGAACTGCGCGCGGGCCTCCTCGGCCGAGGCCTCCGCCGGCAGCCCGAACTCGCGGGCGCACAGCTCGACCACGCTGCGACCCTCCGGCGTCTCGTCCGCCAGGCTCGACAGTCGTGCGGCGGCGGCCAGCTCGACGCGGCCGGCGCCGCCCACCGGGATCAGCTCGGTGGCCTGCCGGTTGCCGAAGGTGATGGTGCCCGTCTTGTCGAGCAGCAGGGTGTCGATGTCCCCCGCGGCCTCCACGGCGCGGCCGGACCTGGCGAGCACGTTGCGCTGCACCAGCCGGTCCATCCCGGCGATGCCGATCGCCGAGAGCAGGGCCCCGATCGTCGTCGGGATGAGGCAGACCAGCAGGGCCACCAGAACGACCACGGACTGCGGGCCACCGGCGTAGGCGCTCATCGGCTGCAGCGCGACGACGGCGAGCAGGAAGATGATCGTCAGCGCGCCCAGCAGGATGGTCAGGGCGATCTCGTTGGGCGTCTTCTGCCGGGAGGCGCCCTCGACCAGCGCGATCATCCGGTCGACGAAGCTCTCCCCCGGCGTGGTGGTGATCTCCACGACGATCCGGTCGGACAGCACCGTCGTCCCGCCGGTCACGCTGGACCGGTCGCCACCGGCCTCGCGCACGACGGGCGCGGACTCGCCGGTGATCGCCGACTCGTCCACGGTCGCGATGCCCTCGACGACGTCGCCGTCGCCGGGAATCGTCCCGCCGGCCTCGACGACGACCCGGTCGCCGATCCGCAGCTCGGCGCCGCCGACGCGTTCCTCGGTCCCGTCGCGGCGCAGGCGGCGGGCGACGGTGTCGCGCGTGGTCTTCCGCAGCGTCTCCGCCTGTGCCTTGCCGCGGCCCTCGGCGACGGCCTCGGCGAGGTTGGCGAACAGGACGGTGAACCACAGCCAGATCACGATGAGCCAGCCGAAGAGCGTCGGCTGCCGGATCGCGTCGAGCGTGACGAGCACGGACCCGATCCACACGACGAACATGACCGGGTTGTGCAGCTGGGTGCGCGGGTCGAGCTTGCGCAGCGCGTCGGGCAGCGACGCCCACAGCTGTGCGGGACGGAACGCGCCGGCCTCGACCGGGGTGCCGGAGGCGACCGCCTCGGGCGGGGTGCGTTCGAGGGTGGGGGTGGTCGTGCCGCGTGTCATGCCGAAGCCTCCGCGAGGGGACCCAGCGCGAGCGCCGGGAAGAAGGTGAGGGCGGCGACCAGCACGACGGTGCCGGTGACGAGAACCGCGAAGAGCGGCTCGTCCGTGGCCAAGGTGCCCGCGCCGGGCTCGACCCGGCGCTGCCGGGCGAGCGAGCCCGCGAGGGCGAGCACCGCCAGGATCGGCACGAACCGGCCGAACAGCATCGCGAGCCCCAGTGTCGTCTGGAAGAAGTCGCTGGTCACGGTGATGCCGGCGAACGCGGAGCCGTTGTTGTTGGCCGCGCTGGCGTAGGCGTAGAGGACCTCGGAGAAGCCGTGCGACCCGTCGTTGTTCAACGCGTCGAGCGTCCCCGGCAGCGCGATCGCCAGCCCGGAACCGACGAGCACCAGCACGGGCATGACCAGGATCGACACCGCGGCCGCGGTGACCTCGCGCCGGCCGAGCTTCTTGCCCAGGTACTCCGGCGTGCGGCCGACCATCAGCCCGGCCAGGAACACCGCGATCACCGCGAGCACGAGGATCCCGTAGAGGCCGGCGCCGACACCGCCGGGCGCGACCTCGCCGAACAACATGTTCAGCAGCACGACGCCGCCGCCCCCGCCGGTGTAGCTGTCGTGCAGCGAGTTGACAGCACCGGTGGAGGTCCCGGTCGTCGACACCCCGAACAGGACCGAGCCCGGGATGCCGAAGCGGACCTCCTTGCCCTCCAGGGCACCGCCCGCGGCGAGCGTGGCGGGGCCGTTGGGGTGGGTCTCGGCGAACCAGGCCAGGGCCAGCATCGCGGTCCAGACCACGCCCATCACCGACAGCAGCACGGTGCCCTGCCGGCGGTTGCCGACCATCGTGCCGAACGTGCGGGTCAGGCAGACCGGGATGACCAGGAGCAGGAAGATCTCGAACAGGTTGGACAGGGCGTTCGGATTCTCGAACGGGTGCGCCGAGTTGGCGTTGAAGATGCCGCCGCCGTTGGTGCCGAGCTCCTTGACGGCCTCCTGCGAGGCCGTCGGGGCCAGCGGCAGGGTGTGGGTGGCCCCGTCGACGCCGGTGACGGCGACGCCCGAGCGCAGCGACATCGTCACACCCATGGCGATCAACAGGATCGCCGCGACGAACGAGAAGGGCAGCAGGATCCGGACCACCCCGCGGGTCAGGTCGACCCAGAAGTTGCCGATCCGGTCCGTGCCGGAGCGGACGAAACCACGGACCAGTGCGACGGCCACGGCCATGCCGACCGCGGCGGACACCACGTTCTGCACGGTCAACCCGGCCATCTGCACGGTGTTGCCGAGCACCTGCTCCGGCACGTAGGACTGCCAGTTCGTATTGGTCACGAACGAGACGGCGGTGTTGAAGGTCATCGACGGGTCGACCGAACCCCGGCCGAAGGACGCCGGGAGCAGCGGCTGGAGCCGCTGCAGCAGGTACAGCAGGACGATCGAGACGAACGAGAAGCCGAGCACCCCGGCGGCGTAGGTCGGCCAACGCTGACCGCTCGCCGCGTCGACCCGGACCAGCCGGTACAGCGCGGACTCGATCCGCCAGTCCCGCTCGCTCGTGAAGACCCTGGCCATGTGGTCCCCGAGGGGGGTGTACACCGCCGCGAGCAGGACCAGCAGCACGGCGACCTGGAGCAGGCCGGCAACGGTGTCGTCCATCAGAACCGTTCCGGACGCAACAGGGCCACCACCAGGTAGCCGAGCAGGCCCAGGGCGACGACCCCGCCGACCACGTTCGTCACCACGTCGGCGGTACTCACGGGCGCTCCAGACCGCGCAGGCACAGCACCAGGACGGCGAACCCGCCGACCAGCAGCAGTGCGTAGAGCACATCGGCCACCGGACAACTCCTCACACTCGGCCGCCGGACCTCCCGGCGAAGCCGACGGCGAGTGTGAGCCCGGCCGAGGGACGTCGTGGAGACTTCGAACAGGACCTTGACGTCCCCGCGCCTGATCTTGACGAGATCTTGACGGCCGGAGACGCATGTCAACCGCTGCCGTGGCAGCGACGGAGCAGGAAGCGGACCGGGGTTCAGAAGTCGGGCCGGGAGTCCAGGGATGCGGCGATCGTCGGCGGGGACCGTCCGGCCATCCTCACGACCGGTGCTCGCGCGAAGCGCGACGTGAACGCGGTCGGCGTGGTATCCGGACGGTGGGACATGTGCGAGGCTTACGTGAAGGTCGACCCGGGGAGGGCCACGCCGGCCGCAGGCCTCGTCACGCCGTGGTGGGCCGCTGCCCGTCGAGTCCGAGCATGGCCAGCAGCTCCGCGCAGTCCTCGGCGTCAACCGCCATGCCGGCGACCACCCGTGCAGCCCGCTTGCTCTGGGCCGCGCAGCTGATCTCGTAGGCGGCCTGGGCAGCAGCCTGGCGGCCCTTGTCGTCCTTGCCGAATGCGCGTCCGACGTGGCTCATCGGTTCTCCTCCGACGAGGTCACGCGAGTAGGGCCACCACGCGCCGTCGACCTGGCCGGTGATATCCGAGCCCGCGGTCTCGACGGACAGGCGGGGCGGTCGCTCGTGGCGGGCGGCGGACTCGGTCTGGAGAGCGGGGCGGCGACGGCGGCCGATGCGAAGGATGCCGATGTCATATCGGTGCTTCCCGTTCCCGAGCGAGACACTCGGTGCCAGAGTTCGCAGAGCACGACGCCGGCAGGCCGCCGACGTGCAGAATGAGCTCTGTCACGTGAGTGTACGCCGACGAGCGGCGACGGGTCGCTGAACTGACCTGTTCGGAGTCTCGACACGCCGGGACACGGGCAAGCCGGAACGAACGAGGCTGCACCAGGAGGCACGACGACTGATCCGAGTCTCAGCGAGCAGGCCCGCGAGGGCATCCTCGAGGCGATCATCAAGGCTGCGGCAAAGGTGGGGAACAGTCCGCAGGAGTTCGCGACCTCGCCGAGGCGTACGCCCTCCTCGAGCGTGACCTCGTGCCTGTTGCCGGCGTCGTGCGGAACAAGACCTGAACGCTCTGTCTCGTGTCCGCCCGGGTCTCGGGCTGCACCAGTCGCCGGTGAAGCTGCTGCCGCAAACGCGTGCCCTCGCCAGAGGGTTGACGCCTCTCTGACAGGCGACACGGGTCGACGAGGCTCCATGTGGTCGGTGGTCCGCGCGCCAGCTCCCCGAGGTCGTCCCCGGCGCGGCTGAGGACCCGTCGACAGATGCCGGACGACGCGCGTAGCGTCGAGCTTGCAGCGGTGCCCGTCTCCAGGCCTCGGACATCCACTGATGAGCCGAGTCCCGGCACGAGAGGGTTCGCGATGTCGACCCGAACCGCACGGCCCACTGTCGCGACGTCGCCACGACCGCGGCGTACCCGGACCGCCGACTCCCTTCCGACAGCAGCGAGCGCCGCCGGCGACGTCGACCCGCCCCGCGCAGTTCCGCGCGAGTACGTGGGGACCGCCGGGTTGGCGGCCTACTTCGTCCGTATCCGAAGGGTTCCGCTTCTCACCGCAGCGGAGGAGGTCGCGCTCGGCAGCTGCATCGAGGCCGGCGTTCTGGCCGCGAAGCGACTCCACGGTCTGGCCGTGGACGAACGTGCCGGCGTTCTCGGGCGGGATCTGCGTAGCGCGGTTCGTGAGGGCGTCCGAGCGCGCGAGGGCCTGATCACCGCGAACCTACGGTTGGTGGTCTCCATCGCCCGGCGCTACAGCGGCCCTGAGGTACCACTGCTCGACCTGATCCAGGAAGGCAACATCGGCCTGATCCGCGCGGTCGACAAGTTCGATCACACGCGCGGGCACAGGTTCTCGACCTACGCCACGTGGTGGATTCGCCAGGCCATCGGACGCGCCAGGGGCGAGCAGTTCCGCACGATCCGCCTCCCGGCGCACAAGGAGGAGCTGCTCGCACGGCTGAGCCGGGTGCGCGGTCGCCTCGTTCAGGACCTCGACCGCGAGGCCACCCCTGCTGAGATCGGCCGGGCGCTCGAGGTGTCCCCCGAGGTCGTGGAGCAGCTCCTCCAGTGCGCCCGCACTCCGCTCTCGTTGGACCACCCCCTTGATGATGCAGGGACCGACACGTTCGCCGAGCTACTCGCCGACCCGCATGCCACCGATCCCCATACAGCGGCCCTCGCCCAGGCCCGCCGGCGATACGTCGCCGACGTGCTCGCCGCGCTGCCGGAACGCGACTCCCAGATCATCCGTCTGCGATTCGGCTTCGTCGACGGACGTCCTCACACCCTCGATGAGATCGGCGCGCTCCTGGGCGTCAGCCGAGAACGGATCCGCCAGATCGAGAACCGGGCAATGGCGAAGCTGCGCCTACCCGGGCAATCCGGGCCCATGCGCGAGTACGCCGACTAGGTGCACCCGCCGCAGGACCCTCACAATGCGTGGGATCGCCGGCCTGGCCGAACGATCACCCGGCCGACAGGGATCAAGGCCTTGCTGTGAGCAGCAGGGCCGCAGGCGGCGGCGTGGCGTAGACCGGCGCTGTTCTACGGGGTAGACGATCCTGCGGCTCCCGCCGTACCGCTCACGTCGCAGCGCGGCGGCAGAGGGTGGCTCCGACCGAGGCCGAGCTGCAGCCAGCAGAGGCCGACATGCTCGGTAGCCCCTCACGAAAGATCACCCGCGGGAAGGGCTCCGGTCGAGCAGGGCGGTCAACAGTTCCGGCGGCCACCGACGCCCCGACGCCGGCGACCGCGGCCTGCCGGGTCCCGTCGGCTCGCTACCGGGTGTCGTTGTCCGGGTCGAGATCGCGCAGGATCGCGTCGTTCTCGCCTTCGGTGAGCAGGGCGGCCTCGCCGTCCTGCCGGTCGGACGGCGTAAGACATCCCGGACACACGGTCGTGCCGTCGCCGTAGGCCTGCCAGTCGATGTAGTCGGCCGAGGCGGGATCGACGACTCGACCGCATCGACTGCACTGCTGGGTATAGGGCATCGAGGTGTGCACCCTCCCATCCTTCGGAGTGAGCAGACGCCTCGGGGTGACAAGGCGTCGGCGACCCCAGCCTGACGGCGACCCATCCGCAGCGCAACGCGCAGACGCCGCGCACGTGCGGGCCGGCATGTATCAGGTGGGGCAGGCCGGTCGAGCAGTGAGCCGATCCGTGAACTCATCGATCGCGCGGCTCCCCGCAGGGACGTTCGCTCGCGGTCGCGAACCCCTGAGTGACCTGCCGTCGGCCCGTGCCCGGGTCAGTGGTCCTGGAAGCGGATGGCGAAGGCGACGACGTCGTCGGGCGCGTCGGAGGCGAGGGTGCCCACGGCCAGGTCGACGAGCTCCTGCACGGGGCGGTCGTGGAGGCGTCGGAGCAGGCTCAGGAGGGCTTCCGTGCCGGCGTCGAGGTCCCTGCCGCGGTGCTCGACGAGTCCGTCCGTGTAGAGGAACAAGGTGCTGCCGGGCGGGATGTCGCGGTGGTGGTCGGTGCGGGGTGCGCCCGCGGGGAGCGCGAAGCCGAACAAGGGGTCGTGGCCGTGGAGCAGTTCGGCGCTGCCACCGGGGAGCAGCAGGATCGGGGGCGGGTGGCCGGCATTGGTCCAGGTCAGGGCCCAGGTGCCGGTGTCGGTTTGGACGAGGCGGGCCAGGATCATGGTGCCTTCGGCATCCAGGCGCAGGCCGTGGTTTGCGGCCTCGAAGGCGTGCAGGACGGCCGAGGGTGGGTCGGCGGGATGGTCCCAGGCGGCCTGGCGCAGCATGGACCGGACCTGGCCCATGATCGTGGCGGCGTCGAGGTCGTGGCCGATGATGTCGCCGGCGGACACGAGAAGGGCGTGCCGCTCGGGACGGGTGGTCTGGGGGACCGGTGCGGCGTCGTACCAGTCGCCGCCGACGTGCTCCCGGGCGTCGGCGGGTGTGTAGCGGGCGGCCATCCGTAGGCCGTCGACGGTGGGCAGGGTGGTGAGCATGGCGTTCTGCAGGGCGTGTGCCACGGAGATCCGGTGCTGCAGGATGCGCGCCCGGGCCAGGGCCTGGCTGGCGTAGCCGCCGATGGTGGCGATGGTCAGCAGGTCCTCGGCCTCGACCACGTTCGGGACCTCCCAGCCGAGCACGATCGAGCCGAGGGGTCCGTCGGGACCCGGTAGCGGGACGGCGACCACCGACTGCAGGCCGAGGTGACGCAGGATCGCCACGGCGGCGGGAGGGTTCTCGGCGTCGAAGGCCTCGCGGTCGGGGTAGTACAGGATCGCGGCCTCGCGCATGGCCCGGGCCGACGGGAGGTGCTCGTCGAGGTCGGGGGTGTGGGTGGGGGCGAGCACGACGGGGTCGTCGGCGAGGCGAACGGTGCGGTGCTGCTCGTCGAGGACGACCGCGCCGACGTAGTCGGGCCGCAGCTCCGTGTGGACCAGCGCGCGGATGCGGGTCAGGACGTCGTGGACGTCGGTGGTGTCGGTGAAGGCCTGGGAGGCGAGCAGCAGGGTCTGGGAGCGGTGGAACGAGCGCTGTTGGGCGGCCTCGATGCGGTCCCGGCGGGCTTCTTCGCGGCCCGCGTCGTAGGTGGCGAGCCGCAGGCGCAGTTCGGTGGCGCAGGCTGCGGCCATGCGGCGCAGGGTGGTCAGTTCGGCGTCGGTCCACGCGCGGGGTGTGCTGTCGATGGCGCACAGCGAGCCCAGCACGTTTCCGTCGGCGTCGGTGAGGGGCATGCCGGCGTAGGCGACGACGCCGAGGTCGGGGATGGCCAGGTTGTCGCGGACCAGCGGGTGGACGCGGGCGTCGGAGATGACGAGGGGTTCGGCGGTGAGCACGACGTGCTGGCAGAACGAGTGGCTCAGCGGGGTGGAGCGCTTGGTGGCCCACGGTTCGGGGAGCCCGGTCATCCCGGGGAAGACCTGTGCGTCGGCCTGGATCAGGGAGACGAGCGCGACGGGGACGTCGAGGGCCTCGCGCACCCAGGCGGCGAACCCGTCGAGCCGCTGGTCGGGCTCGGCAGCCAGACCGGTGTGTTCGAGGGCGCGGAGCCGGCCTGGGTCGCAGAGATCGGCGCAGCCGTCGACGTCGGTGGCGTCCCGGACGGGACCGCCCTCAGCGTGGCCTGCCATCGTGCTCCTGTGTGCTCCCGTTCGCCGCGAGGGTCCTGGCTCCCTCGGGTATCACCGAGACGATGACAGAACGATGACGTCCCTGACGATGCCGCGGCCGCAATGTACGGGTCGGAGCCGGCTCAGTCTGTCGTGATCGCGATCTCGGCGGCAACGGTCTTGCCGGTCCCGTGGTGACGGACGGTCCATTCGGCGGCGAGGGTGTCGACGATCTGGAGCCCACGTCCGCGCAGCGCGTGGACGTCGAGCACCTGCAGCCGCGGCTCGGCGGGGGAGCCGTCAGTCACCTCCAGCCGCAGTGAACGCCCGTCCAGGATGACGGTCACGCGGAAGGCCGTGCGTGCGTGGTCGACGGCGTTGCTGGCCAGCTCGCTGGCGACCAGCAGGGCGTCGTCGGTCGTGTCCTCGTCGATGTTCCGATCGCGCAGGAAGGTGAGGAGGTCGCGGCGGACGCGGACGCTGGCGCCGGCGATGGGGTCGTACACCCACTCCGCCCGCTGCCTCGCCTCGGCCGGGGTGTGGGTGATCAGCGCCACGGCGAGATCGTCGCCGCGCAGCGGCGCGCGGCGGTCGACCGCGGCCAGGAGTGCGTCGAGCAGCAGATCCGGTTCGGCGTCCCAGGTCGGGCCGGTGGATCCGAGCCGGCTCCCGAGCAGGTCGAGCAGGCCGTCGGTCCAGAGCACGTCCCCGTGGTCGTCGCGGGCCTCGACGAGCCCGTCGGTGTAGAGCAGCAGCGCCCAGTCCGCGGGCAACGGGATTCGGATGGACGGCCACGTCGTGCCCAGCCGCACACCGAGCGGGACGCCGAGGGCGCGGTCGGGCAGCGGTCGGGGTGTGACGCCGTCGATGAGCATCGGTGGTGGGTGTCCGGCGAGGTAGAGGTCGACGTGGCGGCGGTCGGCCGCCACGGAGACCATCGCCACGGTGGTGAAGAGGATCGTGTCGTGGCGCTCGGTGACCAGGACCTGGTCCAGGATCGGGAGGACGTGCGCGGCGGGCATGCCGGCGAGGATGAGTGTGCGCCAGGCGATTCGGAGGCTGACGCCGATGGCGGCCTCGTCGGGGCCGTGCCCGCTGACGTCGCCGATGATGACGTGGACGGTGCCGTCGTCCGTCTCGATGGCGTCGTAGAAGTCGCCGCCGAGCAGCAGCCGCTTCTCGCCGGGCTGGTAGCGGGTGGTGACCGAGAGGGCTGGGTCCCGCAGTAGCGCGGTGGGCAGCAGGCCCCGCCCGAGCCGGCGGTTCTCCCGCTCCTGGACCCGGGCCTCGTGCAGCTGGCGGGTGAGCCGTTCGGCGCGGCGGCGTTCGACCGCGTACTGCACCGCCCGCGTGAGCAGCCGCCCGTCGACCCGGCCCTTCATCAGGTAGTCCTCGGCGCCTGCCGCCACCGCGGCCCGGCCGCGGGTCTCGTCGAGGTCGCCGGTGAGCACGACGACGGCCGGGTGGTCGTCGATCTCGAGGAGCCGGGTCAGGCCGTCCAGCCCGGAGGAGTCGGGCAGGTTCATGTCCAGCAGGACACAGGCCACGTGCCCGAGCAGGCCGCTGGCCTCGCCGATGCTGCTGACGCGGACCGGGGCCGGGATCTCACCGACCTCGGCCAGCAGCTCCTCCACGAGGAAGGCGTCGCCGTCGTCGTCCTCGACGAGAAGCACACGTAGAGCGGACGAAGCGGGGGCGTCCGGGCCGGTCGGGGTGCCGGCCACGGTCTCGCTCACGACGCCCCCATGGGGCGCACTCTAGGCGTTCGCCCACGACCACGCAGAGCCGCGCACCGTCGTCACGGTGTCGGCCCAGGTGATTCCACGGATGGTTCCACGACTCGCGGTGAAAACCTCGGGCCCGGCGATCGCTGGTCAGAGGTGGTGCCCGGGGCAGGATTCGAACCTGCGACACCCGCTTCAGGAGAACGCCGAGACGTGCATCACAGAGTGCTGGCACTGCTCTGAGCTGCGGAAACGTTGACTGTGACCGCTCCTGTTGTCGGAACGAACCCTGTTTGCACCACGTTCGATCCACGCCGCGCTAGGTGATCAGCTGGCTCCATGCGTGGGCGACGGCTGCGGCGGCGTCGGCAGCGCTCACCGTCAGCCGGATCTGGGCGCCCAGATCGCGTTGCCACTGTGCCTGGTCCGGTGGGTCGGAGTAGTCGTCGGGGTCCGGTCGGTGGTTGGTGGGGCCGAGGCGGGCGTAGAGCTCGGCGGCAGCGGTGTCGAGGTGTCCGCGCTCGGCGAGTGCCCAGAGGTCCCAGAGGTCCCGGGAGGCGTGGCGGTCGTGCCAGGCCACGGCCTTCGCGGCGGCGAATCCGGCAGGGGTGGGCACCGACAGTCTGGCGGGCGGCGCGTCGCCGTAGCGCTGCACGAGATCGACTGCCTGCGTGGGCCAGCGGGGGTAGCCGGTGGAGCTGAGCAGCTGGATGCGGACGATGAGGCCCTCCGGGCTGCGGATGATCCCCGGCGCTGGTTCTCGGGCCTCGATCAGCGAGGGCTGCCAATCCAAGCCGGGGAACTCCCGGCGCAGTGCGCGGGGAAGCGCGGTGGTGAGCCGCTCCGCGACGATGCGACGCCGGCCGACCGCGAGAAGGTCGATGTCCTCGGAAAGTCGGCCGTCGGGGATGACGCTGCGGGCCAGGGCGGTGCCGCCGATGAAGACGACGTGGTCGGCGGCCTCGGTGGTGATGGCGGCGAGGAGGTGGGAGATCAGGTGGTCGCGCAGGACCTGGGCCTCGTCGACGCCGTAGGTCTGTGCGACGTCCTGGAGGTCGTCGGGGTCGAGCACGTCAGACCGCCCCGTGAGCGGTGAGGGCGTCCTCGAGCGCGCGGCGCCGGCGTTGGCGGGTGGCCAGGTCGCGGAGCAGGGCGATGTCTGCGCGGGGGATCAGGGCGCGGATCGCCTCGTGCGCTGCGTCGGGGACGGCACCGAGGTGGGGGCGGGCGATGAGGTCGAGCAGGGTCTGCTCGACGGTGGTGATCCAGCCCTGGCCGAGTTCGGTGCGGTGGCGTTGGACGTCGAGGCGGGCGACGTCGCGGCGGGTGAAGTGGATCGTGGCCTTGCGGTCGGTGAGCTGCAGGGCGCGGCGGTGGCGCTCGACGGCGACGACGGCGACGTTGAGGGCGCGGGGGACGGCGCCGTGGATACGGGCGGCGCTGATGCCCATCAGGGCGCTGTCGGCGGTGTGTCCGCCCGTCCCGGCCGCGCCGAGCGCGACGGCCTCGAGGGATGGCTGCCAGTCCTTGCCGACCCGGTCGTCCGGCACCGCGGCGAAGAGTCCGGCGGCGAGCCGATGGAGGGCTCCTGCTCGTTCCAGGCGGGCGAACTCGGCGCGGGGGTTGCTGTACACGTCTTCGGCGTCGACCGGGCGGAGGACGCGGCCTCGTCGAAGCAGTTCGGGAGGCACCCGTGACGCAACTCGTGAAACCATCACTGTCACCTCCGTAGGGTCCAAGGCTACAGAAGTGACACCAACGGCACCACAGATCCCGCCTGACAAGGCGGCCGAGGGTCCGGGTCCCCGGGCGCCGACGACACCGGGTCAGGACGCGATGTCCTTCTCCCCAAGTTGCCGGCGCTGCGTCGTCCAGTCGGCGACGGCCAGGGCGATCCACCCGAGGTGGTCAGGGCCGACTGCCAGGTGGTGGTCGGGAAGCGGAGGAACCCGACTGCGTCCGGGAACGCGCGGGCGACACCGCTGAGCACCAGCCCGGGCTCCGCCGAGGGCGCAGACCACGGCCAGGGCGCCCGGTGGCCGCACGCCGCGGCCGCGGCGTCGGGGTCGTCGCCGCTGCCCGTGACCTGGTCACGCTCGTGTTCTACGGCCTACGCGATCGCCATCTGCGCTGCCTGTCCGCCCCAGCGGCATGAGGCATCCGTTCCTGCGGGGGACGCGGACCGGCACGGTCATGATCCCCGAGCCGGCTCGGCGTTGTCGGTTCGAGGTTGTCGGCTCGGCGTGATCGCCCCGTCTGATTGATCTCGTCCACCGCAACCCGTTGCCGCAGGCACGCGGAGAACCCCGAAACAAAGATCAACTATAAGGACGGGAGGTTGACCGGCCCGCTCCTTCAGGGATGACTGTGACAACACGCTGCCGGACCTGACGTCCGATCGGAACCCACAGGGCGTCGTCGATCACGATCAGATCGTGCGTCGAGATCACAGGCCTTCACCGCCCAGCGCTGCGCTGCCCTGGCGTCGGCCAGGAGGGGAAAGCGCCGGGCGATCCAGGATCGTCGGGACGGGTGCGGGGAGGCGGAGCTTGCGGGTCTGGCGCCCGATGAGGCGGGGGAGTCCCGGGATGGTCGCGACGAGTTGGAGGAAGCCGGCGGGGCGGGGGTCGCCGCGGCGGAGGCGGTCGGCGCTGTCCTTCTCGATGCGCAGCTGGGAGGCCTGTTCGCGGTCGATCGGGGGGCGGCGGCGGACTTCGACCCGGTGCGCGGCTGCGTCGATGCGTCCGGGATCGACCGGGTCGGCGCGCAACGGGTCCAGGAGCTGGTTGGCGGCCTCGGCGGCGTCGGCGAGGGCGAAGTTGATGCCGTTGCCGCCGACCGGGGAGATGACGTGGGCGGCGTCGCCGATCAGGAGCAGGCCGGGCTCGGTCCACCGGTCCAGGCGGGTGATCCTCACCGGGAGCAGGGTGAGCTGGTTGAGGTCGGTGAGGGTGTCGAGCCGGTCGCCGAGCCAGGGCGCGACGCGCGTGATCGCGTCGATGATCGGGGCGAGGCCGCGGGCGCGGACCTCGGGCAGGGTGCCGGCGGGGATGTCGTAGCCGACCTGCCAGCTGTCCTCCTGACCGAGGAGCACCACGGTGGTCCCGGGGGCGGCGAACAGGTCGAGCCCGGACAGGTCCGGGTCGTCGGGCCGGCGGGGCACGGCGTACCAGAGGATGTCGAGGTTGGCGCCGAGCTCGGTGGCGACCAGGCGGGAGGCGTGGCGGACCTTCGACGAGCGCCCGTCGGCGCCGATCACCACGTCGGCGGTGAGCTGCTGCGCGGCGCCGGCGTGGGTGTACTCCACGCCGCAGACGCGGTCGTCGGCGTCGCGCAGGAGGGTGCGGAACCGGGCGCCCATCAGTATCCGGGCGCCGTGCTGCTCGGCCCGCCGGGCCAGCCAGGGCAGGAATCGCGCCTGCGGGATGAGCGCGTAGTAGCCGAAGCGGCGGCTGGCCCAGCGGTAGTCGGCGAGGGTGTAGGTGCGGCTGGGGGTGTGCCAGCGGAAGGCGTCGGCGCGGGCGTGCGGCACGGCGGCCAGCAGCGGCTCGGCCAGGCCGAGTGCGTCGAGGTAGTCCAGCACGGGCGGGGCGAGGGTGTCGCCGCGGAACCGGCGGTCGAAGTCACCGGGTGCCTCCAACAGCGTCACGGGCACCCCGCCCCGGGCCAGGAGATAGGTCAGCAGCACGCCGCCGGGCCGCCGCCCACGACGATCGCCGATCCGGTCATCGTTTTTCCCTCCGTTATGAGGTAACTCGGACTCGGAGCTACCTGATAGCTAGGATGGCTCCGTGTCGGAGGGATCGCAAGACGAGGTGGAGCCTCGGGAACGGCAGCGCGTCACCGCGTCGGAGGTGTCCTGGGGAGTGCGTCGGCTGCAGCGCGCCCAGGAGGAGCTGACCCGGGCACTCACCGCCCGGCTCGGACTGCGCGCCCTGGACTTCACGGCGATGACGCACCTGATGGCCGCGGACGCACCGTTAGGACCGGGAGAGCTGGCCTCGCTGCTGGGCATCTCCAGCGGGTCGGGGACCGAGCTTGCCGACCGCCTCGAACGGGCCGGGCACCTGCACCGCCGGCGCGCCGCCGAGGACCGGCGCCGGATCGTGCTGGAGCCGGACGAGGCGTCCGTGTCGGGCATACTCGGCCAACTGGCGCCGCTGTTCGGCAAGCTCGACCAGCTTGCGGACTCCTTCACCTCCGCCGAGCAGGCCGTCATCACCCGGTACCTCACCGCGGCGACCGAGCTGGTCCACGGGCACGCGCTCGACCTCGCCGCCGGCTCCTGACGTCGATCGGCAACTGGCAGGATCCGGTCACCGGCTCTTGTCGCGGGCTCCAGAGCCGCGCGGGTAATCCTGGCATCAGTGCCGCCGCTGGGCCGCGATTGGTCGAGTTGCGGCTTCGCTGCGCGCCCAGACTCCCTTCTGGTGCACCGCTCGACGGGGCGGTCGGCTTGCTCGGTGACCGAGTCATCAGCGGGGTCCGACGCGGCAGGTCTGGAGCTGACCGACCGGCCTCCGCGTCGTCCGCCTGTCGCCCGACAGCTGATTCACCCTGCCGATCGGGCGTCGGGCCGACGGTGGGCCCCCGAGATCGACAGCAGAGTTGTCCTCATCAGGAACACACCAGGCCACCTGTGAAGGGGAACCACGATGAGCACCGCAGACACCCTCGCCGCCCCGACGGCCGCGCTCGGGACCGTCGACTCCGCGACCTCGACGACGACCGGCGGGGCGTCGCAGGCTCCCCGGGCGTCCGCCTGGTCGCATGCTGGTCCGACGACCCGCGCCCGACCGCCTCCTGGTGCGTCGAGTCATGACAGGGCGAACGTGCTCCACGCTCCGACTCAGCTCAGAACGGATCGGGGCGTGGATGGCGTGTCACGGCTTCGGCCCCGCCGATTTCGTGGATCTTCGGCGGCGGCCCGACGACGAGCGGCTGGGGCATGCCGCCGGCGTCCGGCGCGGCCGTCGAGCGGCCTCTGGCATCGTCGCGCGGGGTGACCGTGCTGATCATCGACGTGATGGTGGCGCCGGACGACGATGTCCGGGCGCCTCCGTTCGGGGCTCGACCGCGTCGAGCCCGCCGGGCTCACTTCTTCTTCTTGCCCTTCTTCTTCTTGTCCTTCTTCTTGGCCATTGCGCACCCCCTCGGACGGTTCGACGTCATCCGTCGTTCACAATCGTCAACCTATCATTGACGCAAGCTTCGTGAAGTATGGGTTGACGATCAGCGCGGGTCCGCCACCCGGCCCATGTGAAGGCCGGGGAGGTGGTCACCGCGCCCAAGGACGCTCGATACCGATGACCACGCCGACCGCGAGGTCGTGGCGCAGCACCGTCAGCCGCGTGCTTCCTGCGGTCGGTAGACCGAGAGGGCCCAGATGACGGCGATGTCGAGTGCGATGAGCAGTATCGACCACCACGGGGAGTAGGGCAGGAACAGGAAGTTCGCGATCAGGTTCACACTCGCTGCCAGGATGCCGATGGCCCGGGCCCAGAGCTGCCCGGCGATCACTCCGAAGCCCGCCGCGGCGACGACCACACCGAGGATCAGGTGGATCCAGCCCCAGGTCGTCAGGTCGAGGGAGTAGAGGTACCCCTGTACAGCCACGTAGAGCCCGTCGTCGAGGAGCGCGGAGATCCCGGCCAGCGCGGACAGGACCCCGAGGACGACCATGACGGTCCCGGCGAACATGGCGAGCCCGGTCGCCCAGGGTCGGTGCACCGGGGTCGTGGTGAGCCGCTCGCGAGGCGGTGGGGCGCCGGGCGCGGCCGGGTCGATGGTGCTCATGATCCTGGTCCTCCTCTTGCATGGTCGTGGGCCATGGCGAGGTCTCACTGTCGGCCGGTGCAGCCTGCGTCGACCTCATCCGACATGGACGAGAACGGGGGCTCATCGGGTCGCGCGGGGTTCGAGCCGCCGTGCCCGGTCGAGGAGGTGTCGGTGGCTGTACTTGCCCGGAGCGCAGCGCTGGCCGTCAGGTCAGTCGCCGCGAGGAACCTCGGGCATGCGGAGGGGCGTGTCGGCTGTGTCCGATGTGCCTTCAGCCCGCGGCTGCTCGACACGGTCGGGTTCCTCGCCTTCCACTCCGAGTCCGGCCTCGGGCTCCGGCCCAGCGGCACCAGGATCGGCGGCGGCAACGGTGGCTGACCTACAGTCCGCCGATATGGCCCGAACCGGAGAGGGTGCCGTTCACGTGGCGCGACGGGTCGTCCCGGGCGCGTCGGTCGCTCCGGCCGGCGCCGCGTCGGCGACTGTGCTGCGGCTGCGATGTCACGCATGCGGCCGAGTGCTCGGCGAGGCCCGGTGCGATCGCGACAGCGCTCGGATCGATGTGGTGGGCGCCAACAGTCGCGGAGGTGTGCGCTACCTGGTTCCGGCGGGGAATTCCCGAGGCTCCCGTCGCCACCGAGGACCTCGTCCGGTTCTACTGTCACGACCGCTGCGGGGTCCGCTACAGCTTGTCACGGGTCCAGCTCGAAGCCGCGATACGTGACGCTCTGCGCCGGGACAGCCCCTCCCCACCTGTGGTCCGCGACGTCGTCGTTCCCATGAAGGGGCCGCGCGGGGGAACGCGTCACCGGCGTCCGCCGCAGCGCCCACGGCCCGCGACCTGAGCCGGGGGACCGCGCCACCGGATCATCTCTCGCCGCTCCCGCTCCGCTGATCGCGACCCTCGGGTTTCGGCCCGCGGTGCATCGGCTACGAAGGGCACCATGACCTCTTCGCTCGATGTCGTGGGCTCGTTCCGCAGCTCTCCGCATGGGGCGGGGCGTTCCGAGCGCACCCGCGCCGAGTTGCGCGAGGCGTTGGAGGCGGCGGACCTGCTCGACGACCTGGACGGCTACACCGTCCGCGAGCTCGACGACGACGAGGAGATCCTGCTGGCGCGTGACGGGGGAGAGGTCACGACCTGGCGGCAGGACTACCCGTACGCGGA